>JAGRNP010000034.1 GCA_020440705.1 bacterium
CGCGGCGTCGCCGTCGAGCGCGGCCGCCCGGCGCAGGCCGGCCAGCAGCCCGTCCGGGTCGCGGTCCGGGACGATGATGCCGGTCACCCCGTCGTCGATCATCTCCGGAATGCCGCCGAGCCCGGTGCCGACGAGGGGCCGGCCCGACGCCAGCGATTCGAGGGCCGCCATGGGGCCGTTCTCGTAGCACTCCGAGGGCAACACGGTGAACCGCGCCCGGGCGAGCGCGGCCCGCAGACCGTCGAGATCGAGGGAGCCGACGAACTCGACGGTCCGCAGGCCGAGCTGGGCGAGGCGGGCCCGCATGTTGCCCTCGCAGGGACCGGTGCCGGCGATGCGGAGGGTCAGCGGCGGTTCGGCGATGGCGCCTTCGGCATGGCCGCGTTCCCAGACCGCCTGGGCGTCGAGGAGCGTGCGCAGCCCCTTTTCCCGCGAGATGCGCCCGAAGTAGAGGTACGAGTCCCGCACCGACCCCGCGTCCAGATGGCGCGGGTGCCACACGTCGAGGTCGACGAAATTCGGCAGGTGGAGCAGCCGCCCGGCGGGGAAGCCCCAGGCCGCGTACTTGTCGCGCAGGAAGCGGCTCGGACAGAGAAACGTCGCCACATTCCCCGTGTACAGTCCCCGCCACCGCTGGTGGGCCGTCTCGGCCGCCGCCAGCAGCGACGCGCCCCGCGACTCCTTGACGCAGCGGCCGAGCACCGCGTTGTGGAACCGCCCGCCCTTGCACCGCTCGCAGATCTCCCCGTCGCGCAGCATGTGGATCGCCGGGCACAGCAAACGCAGGTCGTGGAGGGTCATCACGACGGGTACCCGGTGCCGGGCCAGGACCGGCAGGATCGACGGGCTCAGGTGGTGGTAGACGTTGTGCAGGTGGGCCACGTCGGGGCGGGCCTCGCGCAGCAGGGCGTCGAGATTGCGGGCGGCCTCGCGGTTCCAGAGCAGGGACAGGGCGTCGCCGATGGCGCCGCCGCCGTAGCTGGCGTGGGAGTAGTCCCGCGCCCGCACGAAATAGCGGTCCCAGGGACTCGGGCGCGCGTGCTCGTCGGCCATGGCGAAGGGGACCACGTCCCAGCCCGCCGCGCGCAGATCCTCCTCTTCCTGGACGAGGTAGCGCCCGACGCCGCCCGCCGGGCCCACGTCATGGTAGAACTTGTTGACCAGCAGGATCCTGCGCCGCGCCATGTCCGCCTTTCGGGAATCGAGGGGCCCGGACGCCGTGTACCGGGCCCCGATCGGACCATGATCGGACCCCATCAAGAAAACTTCAACCCTCGTGGGAACTTGCCGATACCTCCGGGGAACGGCCGGGGATGCCCTGCGGGGGAGTTCCGGCCCCTGCTGCACAACCAGGAACCTCCGTCCCGGCACGGAAAGGCCACCTTTGAGCGACATCACGGCGAAAATCAGCAAGGACACACGCACGCGCCTGCACACCCGTCTGGCCCCGACCGTCGTGGCGACGGCCCTCGGCGCGGGGGCGGCGGCGTGGTGGTCGGCGGGTCGCGCCGACCTGTTGCCGAACACGACGGCGGCCATCGTCCTCGTGGTGGCCGGCGCCGGTATGACCCTGGCCCACCTGCTCGTGGCGCGCCTCATCAGTCCCATCGCGCGCCGGCTCGACGCCCTGGCCGCCGACATGGCCCAGGTCGCCGCCGGGAACTACAGCCAGCGCGCGACCGACCCGCTCGACGACGAGGTCGGCATCCTCGTCCGCTACTTCAACCTCATGGCGTGCAGCCTCGAGGAGACCGACCGCGAGCTGACCGAAAAGACCAACCGCCTCGAGACCGCCCTGCAGAATCGCCAGCTCCTGGACCGCGCCAAGGACGACTTCCTGGTGCTGATCTCCCACGAGGTGCGCACGCCCCTGACCGCGATCATGGGCGGCGTCGACATCCTGAACGGGGTGGTCCGGCGCGCGGAGGGCGGCGATCGCGAAGCGCTCGAGCGGCTGAACGTGACCGAGGTGCTCAAGATCATCGAGAGCAACGGCCGGCGGCTGCGCGGGTTCATGAACGACGCCATCCAGATGACGACGATCCAGTCGAGCGACCACCAGCTCGACCTGCACCCCGAGCGGGTGGGCACCCTGATCGAGATGGGGCTCTGCGGCGTGCGCGAGATGGCGCAGCTGCGGGAGATCGGGATCCGCAACGAACTCGAAACCGTCGACGACTGGCAGGTGCTGTGCGACGCCCGCATTCTGACGCTGGCCTTCGAGAAGGTGCTGAAGAACGCCGTGGCCCACAACTACGACGGGGGCGAGGTCATCGTGCGCGAGGTCGACGCGATCCCGGGCGTGGACGACCTGGCGCACGCCGTCCAGGCCGAGGACATCCACCGCCTCATGAACCAGGAGTCGTTCTCGGCCTATCGGAAGCTGCCGATCACCTGGCGGGCCATCGAGATCTACAACACCGGCGAGGTGATCCCGGCCGAGCGCTGCGAGGCCCTCTTCGGCAAGTTCGAGCTGGTCGGGCGCATCGAGAACCACCAGCGCGGTTCGGGCCTCAGCCTGCCCATCGCCCAGGCGGCCGTGCAGCACCACGGCGGGCGCATCTCGGTGCACGGCGTCGGGCGGCAGGGCAACTCGTTCACCCTGCTGCTGCCGACCGTCGCGGCGGGTTCAATCGAGAAGGCGGGGAACCGTCTCCGCCGCCGGGCCCGTCACCTGGAGGTCGGCGAGATGGGAGACGCCGCTCCGCTCGAGATTGAACTCGACCACCAGCCCGCCGGCACGCCGGGCCGTTCCCACTAGGCCGGCGGCCGGATAGACGGCGCCCGCCGTCCCGATCACCAGCAGGATCCCGCCCGCCGCCGCCGCCGCCGCGGACGCCGCGGCCACCTCCGGCGCGATCGCCTCCCCGAACCACACCACACCCGGCCTGAGCAGGCCGCCACATGCGTCGCAGCGCGGCGGCAGGGGCAGCGGCACGCGCCGGTCCTCGGCGCTGCGCCCGCAGCCGGTGCAGCGCACGGTCCAGATCGACCCGTGGTACTCGAGCACGTGTCCGCTGCCGGCGGCCTGGTGGAAGCCGTCGACGTTCTGGGTGACCACCGTCACCGGGCCGCGGGCCTCGAGGGCCGCCACGGCCGCGTGGGCCGCATTGGGGGCCGCCGCGGCGATGAGTCCGCGCCGCCAGTCGTACCAGCCCCACACGAGCTCGGGGTCGGCGGCGAACGCGGCGGGAGTCGCCAGCTGCATGGGACTGTAGCGGGACCACATGCTGTCGTCGCCGCCGCGGAAGGTGGGGATGCCGCTCGCGGCGGAGATGCCCGCGCCCGAGAGCACGGTCACGGCGGCGCCGGCGCGCAGACGCTCGCGCACGGGCTCGAGGGCGGAAAGGTCGGCCATGGGGGCTCCCGGGGTTGCCGGACCACCGGACTGTCCGGATAATGGGCGACCATAACCCCATCCCGCTCCCCGCACCACGAGGATGTGCCTTGTTCCGACGCCTGCTGCCCGCCGTCCTGCTGATCCTGGCCGGCGTTTCCGGACCGGGTCGTCCCCCTGCCGCCGCGGCGACCGAGACGCCCGCGGTGCGATTCGAGGTCGACACGCCGGGCGCCCGGGCGGTGGCCGAGGAGTGCGCCGCCCTCTGGCGCACGGAGGGGCCCCGCCTGGCCGCGCGCCTGTTGCCCCGCGGCACCTCGGTGGACACGGTCACCTGCCTCGTGCTGGGCACCGACGCCTTCCGCCGCACCTTCGGCGACGCCGCGCCGGACTGGGGCGTGGGGCTCGCGCTGGGCCACGGCCGGCTGGTGGCCATCGACCACGCGCGCCTGCCGGCGGTGGGCCGCGGGGTGCGCGAGGTCTTCCTGCACGAGATGGTGCACGCCCTGCTCTTCCAGGGCGCACGCGGTGCCATCCTGCCCACCTGGTTCCACGAGGGGACGGCCATGCACCTGGCCGGCGAGTGGCGCTTCGTCGACACCGTCTCCCTCGTCCTGGACGGCCGCGTGCCCGACCTGGCCACGCTGCAGGGACCGTTTCCCGGCTCGGCCCACCGCGCCGACCGGGCCTACCGCACCAGCCTGCTGGCCGTCGAACGCCTGCTCAAGCGCCACGGGGACGACGTGCTGGTCGGACTGGTGGGCGAGTCCGCTGTGCGAGGTCAGTTCGCGCCGGCCTTCCAGGCTGTCACCGGCGAGTCGGACACGGCCTTCGCCGCCGAGTTCGCCGGCGCCATGCGGCTGCGCTTCGGCTGGGCGGTGCTCATGACGCGCTGGCCCGGGCTCTTCGTGCTGCTGGCCGTCGCCTTCCTCGTGGGCGGGGCCCGCAAGCTCGTGCTGGCGCGCCGGCGGCTGGCGGCCATGGAGGATCCGGATTTCCGCCGCGACGAACCACCGACTTCGTCGCACTGATAGTGAGAACAATTTTCTCCCGGACGCCGTGCATTTAGCCCGCCCGCAGCGGGCGAATTGGGCCCGAATCGGCGTCCCCCGGCCCCCGCAGCGCCCTTGACCCGGCCCCGAACCCGCCACGGGGCCTCCGGGGCGCCCCGAATCGGCCCCGGATCCCGCCATTCCCCGTTCTTTCCCTTCCTGCCGCACGAGGGAGCCCGCTTGGCACCGCGGTTGCAGTTTCGGGGCAAACTGGAATCGATGATCCGATTTGCAAGACCAGGCGAACGGACAACACCAGCGGGAGAAGCAGCATCGTGAAGTCGCACATCATCCGCATCATGCTCATCGTGGTCCTGGGCGGCGCCCTGGGGACCGGCGGTGCCGAAGCCCAGAACGTGAACTACGATTTCCACTGGAACCCGAGTCCGGAAGTCGACTCCCAGGGCAACTCGCTGCCCGCGGCCGTGGCCTACCAGGTCTACGTGAAGCGGGGCAGCGCGCCCGAGGAGCTCGTGGCGACGGTGGCGGACACCCTCTACACCCTGTCGGCCGAGCCCGGCGTGGTGCAGCGTCTGCTGGTGCGCGCGATCGACGCCTCGGGGCGGACCTCGCTCATGAGCCCCGCCAGCGATCCGATCTACTTCGAGTCCTTCGAGCAGGACCGCGGCGGCGACGAGATGCCGCCGGTGGCCGAGATCCGGCGCAACTACCCGAACCCGTTCAACCCCGAGACGCGCATCGTGTACGGCGTGCCGGCGGGCGTGACCGGGGACGAGGCCATGCGTCTGGAGATCTACAACGTGCAGGGTCAGCTCGTGCGGCGCCTCGACGTCGACCCGACGCCGGGCTGGCACGAGGCGGTCTGGGACGGGCGCAACCAGAGCGGATCGGTGGAGCCGACCGGCATGTACCTGAGCCGCTTCAGCGTGGGCAGCATGGTGTCGACCAACAAGATGACGATGATCAAGTGACGGCCCGGGGCCCGGTTCGCCGGGCCCGCGGTCGGGATTCTTTCCCAAACGCGAGAAAATTGCTATTTTAGCCCCTCGTTTTTCCGGAACGAGGGGCTTTCGTCTTGCAGGGGTAGAAGATGACCGAATCGACCGCCGGGGGACCTTCCCTCATCAAGCTGGGAAAGATGGCCAACACCAAGGAGTTCGATAAGCTTGCGGACGCCTGGCACGAGGCCCTCGGGCACCCCGAGTACTCCTGGAAGGAACTCGTGCCCATCGCCGGCCAGGTGGGGCGCCAGAACGCCGTCGACCGGGCCGAGCCCCTGATGATCAGCCTCGTGGAGTGGGTCGAGGCGAAGCGGGGGCCCGCCGAGGCCCTCGCGGCGGTGATCGACGCCGCCCGCCAGCTGCCCAGGGGCCACAAGCTCATCGACCACATGAAGCGGCTGTACGTGGCGGTCCATCCGGACTACGCCGAACTGCCCGGCCTGCTCGAGTTGCTGCTGCCCGGCGAGGACGGCCTGGACAAGGCCGTCGAGATGGTCGAGCGCTACACGCGGCTGCAGCCCGGGGCCTTCGCCCGCGAGAACACCTTCCTCGTGCCGGGCGTGGTCGAGACCGTCAATCCGGAGAACGGCGTCGTCGGCCTGCGCTTCGACGACCGGCGGGCCGAGTTCGGTCCGGCCACCATCGCCCGGCTGCGCCCGCGCCCCGCCGACGACTTCGCGGCCCTGGCCCTGTACCGGCCGGACGACCTGCGCCACACGGCCGAGAACGATCCGGTCGAGTTCGTGAAGATCGCCCTGCGCTCGCAGCGCGAGGGTCGGCTCATGTACAAGGAGCTGAAGGGGGCCATCGCCGACCTGATGGGCGAGAAGGGCTGGAAGACCTGGTGGACCACGGCCAAGGCGGCCCTCAAGCGCGACGAGATGATCGGCATGAGCGCGGGCAGCCAGCCCACCTTCAAGCTGCTGCGTCAGGCCGACAAGTTCGAGGAGCGCCTGCGCCGCGAGTTCGATTTCGCCAAGACCCCGCTCGACAAGCTGGTCCGCATCATGGGCTACCTCGACGAGATCTCCCGCGAGGAGAAGGCGGGCACCTGCGACGGCTGCGCCGACGAGGAGCTGCTCGTGCACTTCGGCAACGGGGCGGCCAAGATCGCCGTGGCCGTGCTGAAGGAGCAGCCCGCCCTGTCGCTGGCCGGTCTGGCCCTGCACGCCGAGGTGGCCGCGCGCAACGCGCCGGTGGCGCGCCCGAACCCCAAGGCCGCGGCCCAGGTGGTCGGGCGCATCGACGACCTCGGCACCCTGGCCCAGGAGCTGCCCGAGGCGTTGCTGCAGCGCGTGCTGGCCTACCTGCAGCAGGCCATGCCCGAGCGCTGGGGCGAGGTGTGGGCGGCGGTGCTCATGCGCGCGGGCAAGCGCCTGTGCGACGCCATCACCCGCGGCCTGATCGAGGGCGGCCAGACCGACGCCCTCACCGCGGCCCTGCTGCGCACCGTCGAGCGGCCGACTTCGAGCCCCGACCTGATGGGCTGGATGTGGCGCTCCCGCTTCAGCTCGAGCCCGGCGGCGACGTACCTGAACGGCATCGAGGAGCTGCCGGTGGTGCGGGTGGCCGACGCCATGTTCGCCCTGCTCGACTCCATCGGGAACCTCTACGGCATGTCCCTGGAGGAGAAGCACCTCAAGGTGCTGGAGAGCGCGCGCGCGGCGCTGGTCACCCAGGGCACGCGCCCGCTGCTGGGCCTGATCGACGCGGCCGACCGCCGCGAGGCCATCCGCCTCAAGCGCCTCTTCGAGACGAACCAGGGCCTCAGCCCGGCCCAGCGCACCCAGCTGCTGGGCTACCTGCGCAGCCGCTTCGCCGACATCTTCGTCGAGGTGACCCGCGAGTGGGAGGACTCGGCGGTCATCTACACCACCGAGGACGGCCTGCGGCGCTCCCAGTCCGCCCTGAACTTCATCATCGAGGAGGAGATCCCGGCCGTCGCCAAGCAGATCGGCGAGGCGGCCGCCCATGGCGATCTCTCGGAGAACTCGGAGTACACGGCCGCCCTCGAGAAGCGCGACCAGCTGGCCAGCCGGGCCACCCGCATGGAGAACGAACTGAAGCTGGCCAAGGTCATCAACCACGAGATGGCGGCCAGCGACTTCGTCAACGCCGGCACCCGGGTCACGGCCCGCGAGTTGGCCAGCGGGGTCGAGGAGGTCTACACCTTCCTCGGACCGTGGGACACCGACACCGAGAACAAGGTGCTGAACTACCAGGCCCCCCTGGCCCAGGCCTTCATGGGCGCCAAGGTGGGCGACACCGTCAGCTTCGGCGAGGAGCCGGAGACGCGGCGGTGGGAGATCCTGGCGATCGGGCCGGCTGTCTGATTTCTGGTCACCGACCGGAGCGGTTTTGGGGGAAATCCTTGCCGCGTCCTCGCGGGTGGGCCCGAGTGGCCCGCCCGTTTTTATTTGATCTGATGTGCGATATCATCAATTCCTGTCCTTGTCATCGTTTTCTGCGTCAAAAAATCCGAGCTTCGACACGGTCGTTCGGCCCGGGGATTCCTGCCCTGTGGTCCCGGGTCCGCCCGCACGCCATGGTACGTCGATTGCAGACGGCGCCATGCAGATAACCGTAATCCGCCCGGCGGGGGTCCTCGCCGTGCGGTCGGCGCGGGAGTGGACATGGAGACGATCAAAACCAAGCGGCTCGGGCAGATCCTCATCGATGCCGGGTCGATCACCGCCGAGAACCTCGATCTGGCCCTGAAGGAACAGCGCCAGACGGGGGAGAAGCTCGGCATCACCCTGCAGCGCCTCGGCATGTGCACCGAGCGCGAGATCGCGCGCGTGCTGGCCGGCCAGGCGGGCGTGGCCTGCGTGGAGCTGGCGGGGCTCGAGCCCGGCGCCGAGGTGCTCGCGCTGGTGCCGCGCGACGCGGCCGAACGCCACAGCCTGGTGCCCCTCTCGCGGCAGGGCAGCCTGCTGCGGGTGGCCATGGCCAATCCGCTCGACCTGACCACCACCGACGAGCTCTCCCGCGAGACCGGCTGCTACGTGGAGGTCGTGCACGCGCCGGAGAGCGAGATTCGCGAGGCGATCCTGCGCTGGTACGGCCAGCAGGTGCACGACCGCGTCGCGTCCGGGCAGCTCGTCGAGGAGGCCCGGCAGGCCCTCGCCGAGGGGCGCAAGCTCGGCGAGGCCGACTCGCCGTTCATCCTGCTCGTCGATTCCCTGCTGCGCGACGCCGTGACCGACGGCGCCACCGACATCCACTTCGAGCCCGAAGAGAAGGTGATGCGGGTGCGCTACCGGGTGGACGGCGCCCTGAGCCAGGCCGCCGTGCTCCCGGTCGAGCTGCAGCCCATCGTCATCGCCCGCCTGAAGATCATGGCGGAGCTGAACATCTCTGAGAACCGCGTGCCGCAGGACGGCCGCATCCTCTTCGACGCCGGCCGCCGCAAGGTCGACCTGCGCGTCTCGACGCTGCCGATGATCCACGGCGAAGGCATCGTCTGCCGGATCCTGGACAAGGAGTCCCTCGTGCTGGGCCTCGACCGCCTGGGGATGCCCGCCGCCGTGGCGCCGGTCTTCACCCGCGACATCACGCGCCCGAACGGCATCATCCTCGTCACGGGCCCCACCGGTTCCGGCAAGACGACGACCCTCTACTCGGCGCTCAGCCACCTGAACAAGCCCGACACCAAGATCATCACCCTCGAGGATCCGGTGGAGTACGCCCTGCCGGTGATCAACCAGGCCCAGATCAACCTGGCCAAGGGCTTCACCTTCGCCAAGGGGCTGCGGGCGATCCTGCGCCAGGATCCGGACATCGTCCTCGTCGGCGAGATCCGCGACGCCGAGACGGCCCAGATGGCGATCCGTGCCGCCCTGACCGGTCACCTCGTCTTCTCGACGCTGCACACGAACAGCGCCGCCGGCGCCATCCCGCGCCTGCTCGACATGGGCGTCGAGCCGTTCCTGCTCTCGGCCACGCTGGTGTCGGTGCTGGCCCAGCGCCTCGTGCGGCGGGTGTGTCCGGACTGCGCCGAACCGGTGGCGCCGGCGGCGGCCGATCTGGCCCTGCTCGGGATCGGACCGGAGGATCTGGAGGGCGCGGCCCCCCGTGAAGGAAAGGGCTGCCCCATGTGCCGCGACACCGGCTACCGCGGCCGCATGGCCATCTTCGAGTACCTGCACGTCGATCCGGAGCTGCGGCGCCTGATCGCCGGCGGGGCCGAGTCGGGCGAGCTGGCCCGGGCGGCCGCGGCACAGGGCCAGCACGACCTGCTCCACGACGCCCTGACCCGCTACAAGGCGGGCCGGACGACCCTGGCCGAGGTGACGAAGGTGGTCGGATGAGGGAGTACCGCTACACCGCGCTGACGACGACGGGCCAGACGGTCTCGGGTGTCCGGCACGCCCGGAACGTCGAGGAGCTGACCACCGAGCTGCTGCAGAAGCGGCTCGTGCTGCTGCGCAGCCGCGTCACGCTGGGCACCCTGGGCAACCTCTTCAGCGCCAGCAACAGGGCCGCGGGCAAGGAGCTGCGCGAGTTCACGCGCCACATGGCCACCTGCCTCGGCGCCGGCATCCCGGCCCTCGCGGCCATCGGCGACTACCAGGGCGCCACCAGCGGCCCCTTCGCCGACGTGTTGGCCGACATCCGCGGCGACGTCTCGAGCGGCACCGCCCTGGACGAGTCGCTCGCGCGTCATCCCCACATCTTCTCGTCGCTCTACCTGGCCCTGATCCGGGCCGGTCAGAACTCGGGCAACCTGGACGAGAGCTTCGGCGAGCTGGTCGAGTACCTCGACTGGAACGAGGACCTGCGCAGCCAGACCCGGCAGGCGATGATCTATCCGGCCATGCTGCTGATGGCGATCATCGGGCTCTTCCTGCTGATGATGCTCTTCGTGATCCCGCGCTTCGAGGAGATCTTCGCCTCGGCCCGTTTCGAGATGCCGGCGCTGACCCGCAACGTCCTCGCGTTCGGGCACTGGCTCGGGCACTGGTGGTGGCTGCTGGGGGGCGCGGCGGCGGGGCTCGCCGCGGCGGCCTCCCTCGTGTTCCGCACCGAGCGGGGCGCCTGGCAGCGCGACCGCCTGCTGCTGCGGATCCCGGTCTACGGCACCTTCCGCAGCAAGCTGGCCCTGTCGCGCTTCAGCAAGACCTTCTCGCTGATCTTCGCCTCGGGCGTCGACCTGCTGCAGGTGTTGAACCTGACCAGCGGCGTCGTGGACAACCGCGTCATGGCGGCCCAGCTGCTGGAGGTGCGGGCCCGCGTCGCCGCCGGCGAGTCGCTGCGCGAGGCCTTCCGGTCGGCGCACACCTTCCCGCTGCTCATCCAGCGCCTGATCGCCGTCGGCGAGCAGACCGGTTCGCTCGACACGTCCCTGCGCGCGGCGTCGCGCTACTACGACAAGGAGATCCCCCGCGACCTGAAGCGCGCCTTCACGGTCTTCGAGGGGCTGGTCATCGTCCTGCTCGGGATCCTGGTCTGCGTCGCGGCGCTGTCGCTGCTGATGCCGATCATGTCCCTGCGGCCCAACGTCTAGGCGGAGTCATGATGGTACGGGAGCGCCAACGCAACAGGCTCGGCAACCGGGAGGGGTTCACCCTGCTGGAGATCGTCATCGCCGTGGCGATCGTGGCGGTCATGGCCGGGGCCCTGGCCCCGCTGGTGTTCCGCCAGCTCGAGAAGGCGCGCGAGGACGCCACGCGCGCCGAGCTCGACGCGATCCGCGCCGCCCTGCTCGACTTCTACACCGACACCGGCCGGCTGCCCACCGAGGGCGAGGGGCTGGCCGCCCTGGTGGCCGATCCGGGCGTCGCCGGCTGGGAGGGACCCTATCTCGGCGACGGCACGCCCGACCAGGCCACCGCGGTGGCCGAGGACGCCTGGCACGCGTCCTACCTCTACGACCTCGCGCCGCACACGAATCCCGCCGGGGCCGCCGACGCGGTCGTCGCCAGCGGGGGCACGAGCCTGTCCGTGGACTCGGGCGCGGTGGGCGGCACCTGGAACTTCACGGCCGCGACCGACGACATCGTCGTCGCGGTGGTCACCGCCGCGGTCGATCGCGAGCGCCGGCAGGCCTGCGAGGGCGAGCTGGCCGTCCTGGGCGAGGGCGCCCGGCGCCATTTCGGCGACGTCGCGGCCTTCCCCGCCGCCGTGGCCGACCTGGCCGACGGCTACGTCGACCCCGGACTCGGCAACGACGCCTTCATCGACCCGTGGCGGAACGCGTACGCGGCCGCCACCGACTGGAGCGGCGCCCATCCGCCCACCTGGGTCGTGCGCAGCGCCGGTCCGAACCGGGTCGACGAGGCCGGCGGCGGCGACGACATCGTGCTCACGGTGGGCTCGGACGTTCCGGGCCGCGACACCACCGACTACCGGCTGCGCATCGCGCAGACCGTGCTGAACGGGGCGCCCGCCCTGGCCCTTTCGGGAACCTGGGCGGGGGGCGACCGCGCCGCGCTGGGCATGGCCCCGGTGTTCGACCGGGACGGTTGGGGGCGGCCCTTCCAGGTCAACGTCGCCAGCCGCAGCGTCTACTCGTCCGGCCCGGATGGCAACGTGGCCACCACGACCGACAACGTCCCGGTGGGGATCGGACCTTGAGGAGCGAACGTTGAGCAAGAAGACGGGATTCTGCCTGCACGACGACGGCGCCACGACGACGCTCGTCGAACTGCAGCCCATGCGGGGATCGTGGCGTGTCGAGACGTTCGCCCGGGTCGCGTCGACGCCGGGTCCGGACGCGGCCACCGTGGCGCGCATCCGGCGCTCCCGGCCGTCGGTGGTGGTCATGGTGCCCGACGAGGTCATCCGCCACGCCGTCGTGACGCTGCCCGCCCTGCGGGGCAAGGCCCTCGAGCGGGCGCTCGCCGGCAGCATCGCCCGCGACCAGGGCGGCGAGGCCCACGACTGGCGCCTGGCCTACCGCAGCCTCGCCGAGGTGGAGAAGACGCGGGCGGGTGCGCGCCAGAACCAGTTCCTGGTCTTCGCGAACCGCGCCGAGCTGGCCGCCGGCCTCGATCCGCTGGTGGCCCGGGGCATCGCCCCGACGGGCGTCCAGGCCGAGTACCTGGCCCTGGACCAGTTCTTCCGCCGCCACGGGCCGGAGCTGGCCGAACTGAAGGCCTGGAACCTGGTCTTCGTCGGCCGCCGGCGGCAGTTCCTCGTCATCGGGACCCGTGAGATCCCGCTCCTGGTGCGGCCCCTGCCGGAAGACCTTTCCGGCGGCGCGAACCGCGACGAGTACGTGGGCCGGGTGGCCACCGAGATCGAACGCTCGCTCCACTTCGCCCGCCAGATCGATCCGGCCCCGGACATCGGGCGCATCGTCATCGCGGGCGATCCGGCCATGGTCGCGCCGCTCGTGGCGCAGGTGGGCGGGCACGGCGACACGCCGGTGGTCGCCTGGGACCTGGCGCAACACTTCACCACGGGGCCCCACGACGTCCAGCCGGACGACCTGCTGCTCCTGGCCGGGGCGGCGCTGGGGCTGGGGCGCCTCGAGTTCGACCTGCTCGAGCGGCGTTCGCGCTGGCGCCTGGGACGCGAGTCGCGGCGGCGCCTGCAGGTGGCGTCGGTGGCCGCGGCCACGGTGGCGCTGCCGCTGCTCACCGCGGGCGGCCTGCTCACGGCGCGGATCCAGCAGTCGTACCTGGCCGAGGCGCGCGGGCGTCTGGGCGAGGCCACCGAGCGGGCCCGGGCCGCCGAGGCGGTCTACGCCACGCAGAAGGTGCTCCTGGCCCGGGAGAACCGCATGGCCGAGGTCGCCGGCGACAAGCCCGACCTGGAGGCCGTGCTCGTGCGCCTCGCCGACCTGACGCCCGACCCGGTGACCTTCGACGCGGTGACGGTCCAGGAGCGGTCGAGCAGCCACTTCCTGCTGACCATCGAGGGGACCAGCGCGGCCGCGACGAGCGCCGAGGCCCAGGCCGCCTTCATGACCTTCCTGGCGAATCTCGACGAGGCCAGTTTCCTGCTGCGCCGCTCCGAGCCGCGCCTGCTGCGCCTGATGCCCGCGGAGAGCGCGCGGTCGGACCGGCGCACGAGCCGCTTCCAGATGGACCTGATCCTCAAACGGCGCACGCCGGAGCCCGAGGGGGAAACGCTGTGATGACGAAGTTGACGGGGATCCGCACCTGGGCCGCCGGTCACCGCTGGCTCCTGCTGGGGGTCTGGGTCGCGCTGCTGCTGTGGGCGGGCTTCGCGACCTGGCTGAAGGTCGCGGGGCAACACCGGGAGATCGTCGAGCTCGAGACGCGGCTCGCCGACCTGGACCGCTGGAACGTGGCGGGCCTGTGGCTGTCGCGCAGCCTGGCCGGCCGCGAACGCGACGTGGCCCGGCGCTGGGACGAGCTCTTCCCCGGCGAGCGGAACCGCGAGGAACTCTTCCTGGCCCTGGCCGGCATCGCCGACAGCAGCGGGGTGCGGGACTTCGAACTGGCCGAGCGGGTGGTGGCCGAGGCGGAAGCGGTCACGGCCGACGCTGCCGACGACGACATGATGATGGACGAGCCGGACCAGGCCCCGGTCGAGAGCTTCCGGGTCGCGGCGCGCTTCCGCGGCCACTACGGCCAGGTGGCCCGCTTCCTCGGCGGTCTGAACGGGATCGAACGGGCCGTGAGCCTGCACAACCTCGCCATCCGGCCGTCGCTGGACGTGGTCGAGGTCGAACTGGAGTTGGACTTCTATGTCAGCAAACGCATCGATTCTTAGCCGCCGCCCGGTCATCGCGGTCGTGCTCGTCCTGTTGGCGGTCGTGGTGTGGGCGAACGCCCGCACCTTCGGGCCCCGCCGGGTCGCGAGCCGGGACCGCCACGTCCGGGTGCAGGCCGCGCCGCCCTTCCCCACCGACGTGGGCGAGGTCCTGCGGCGGGCCGACGCGTCCCCGGGCGCCGAGGCGTCGCGGGCCCCCCTGCCGGACCTGCGCCGCGATCCGTTCGTCTACGGCGCGGCGGCCCCGGCGACCGTGGCCGTGGCGAAACCGGAACCGTCCCGCCGGGCCGCGCGGTCCGGGGAACCGGTCTGCGAGGCGGTGTTCCCCGGCGGACGCGATCCTCTCGCGGTCATCGGCGGCCGGCCCTGCCGCCTGGGCGACCGCGTCGAGGGCTGGACCCTGGTCCATATCGGCATCGACGGCGTGCGCCTCGCGCGCGGCGACCGCGAACGGCAACTGAAGGTTGGAGAGACGACGGACGTGGCGACCCATCATCTGGTCACCAGCGTGCGAAGCGACGAACAGGGAGGCCGGACGCGTCTGGCCGATCCGGAAAGGAACGATCCATGACCCGCAACCCCGTTTCCCGCCGCGGACGGATCCCGGCGATCCTCCTGGCCGCGCTGCTGCCGGTGCTGCTCGGCGGTGTCCCGACCGCGGCCCCGGCCGCCCCGGCCGCCGCCGACGCCCCGGCGCCGGCGTGGGACGCCGACATCCCGCCGGTGACCCTCGTGACCAACGGCTGGGTCGACGTCCGCGAGATCCTGCGTCACGTGGCCGAGAACACCGGCCTGGGCCTGCAGATGGCCCCCGACGTGTCGGGCCAGGTGAACGTGCACCTGGAGAAGGTGGCCGCGGGCAAGGCCCTCGACGCGCTCACCGATCCGGTCGGTCTGGGCTACGAGGTCGTCGACGGCGTCCTGATCGTCTACCGCGACATGATGGTCTCGCGCTGGCTCACCTTCGACTACCCGGTGACCGAGCGCCAGGGCCGCGGCGAGCTCGAGGTGAGCCCGAGCAGCGAGGGCCTGACCGGCGGCTCGTCGGGCGGCTCGTCCGGCGGCGGCGACGGCGAGAACCAGAACAGCAGCAACGTGACGAGCAGCACGGTCATGTCGGTGTGGCCCCACGTGGTCGAGGCCCTGGCGGCCTCGATCTTCCCGGGCGACTACGTCGAGCGTTCGCGGGGGAGCGGGGCCGACACGCCGGCCCTCAACGCCTTCGATGCCGACGGGCGCATGCTCGTGGTGCACCCCATGGCCGGCCTCGTGCAGGTGACGGCCGAATCGGCCCGGGTCGAGCGGGCGGCCGAGCTGCTCGAGCGGCTCAAGGAGTCGCTGCTGCGCCAGGTCGCCATCGAGGTGCGCATCATGGAGGTGTACCTGAACGCCGACACGCAGACGGGCATCAACTGGTCGACCCTGCTCGACGGGGAGTTCCAGGCGAACCTCCAGAGCCTCGACACGGCCGCCAACATCGGCCAGGAGTTCCTGCAGCTGAAGGTCGACTCGAAGCACGTCAGCGGCGTCATGCAGGCCATCAGCACCAACGGCGAGCTGCACACCGTGAGCACGCCGCGGGTGACGACGCTCAACAACCAGAAGGCCATCGTGCGCGTGGTGCGCGAGGACGTGTACTACCTCTCGGAGGTGGAGCCCGTGATCGTCACCAACGGCGTGGCCACCGAGCCGGTCATCAACTACACGCCGGTCTCCGTGCCGGTGGGCGTGGTGCTCGACGTGACGCCGCAGGTGGGCCGCGACCGCATGATCACCCTGAACGTGCACCCGACCATCTCCGACGTGGTGGGCACGGCCGTCAGCCCCAACGAGGACACGGCGCCGATCCTGTCGGTGCGCGAGCTCGACACGGTGGGCAAGGTGCGGGACGGCGAGACGCTGATCATCGCGGGCCTGATCTCCAGCCGCGAGAACCGGGTGCGCAGCGGCGTCCCGGTGCTCAAGGACCTGCCCCTGCTCGGCTACCTCTTCGGCAGCACCTCGGTGCGCAAGCAGAACATCGAACTCGTGGTGCTGCTCACGCCCCGCATCATGGAGGGCGCGGCGGCCGACGCGGTGGCCCGCACCACGCGCGAGGAACTGGAAGGCCGCATGTAGCGGCCGCCGGCGGGAGTCGGGACAGGGATGAAGGAACGAGGCCCCGCGCGATCCGCGCGGGGCCTCGTGGCGTCGGAACGCCGGGGCTAGCGGATCGTCACCACCGAGCCGATGTCGTCGCCGAGGATCTCCTCGACGGTCCCGTCGGCGAAGGCGGTCTCCCAGGTGCCGTTGGGGCCCGGGCTGAGCACGAGCACCTTGTGGCGGAGGGTGCCGTTGTAGCCGCCGCCGGGCGCGTAGCGGACGTTGATCACGTAGGCGTTGCCCCAGGGATCGTTGAAGTCGTAGCGGTCGATGTAGGGACCGCGCCACGACTGCTGGCCGGTGGTCGGCCAGTCCTGGTTGTTCTGGTCGGCGCCGTTGCCGGTCAGCGACGAGTCGTCGTCCGGGTTGTTGTAGTAGAGGTAGTCGCCGAGGGGCTTGGTCGTGCCGTAGGTGCCCCAGCGGCCGGCGTTCTGGCCGTGACCGGCGCCGGTGCCGGTGGCGACGCTGGTGCTGCTCGTCACCCGCGCGACGCCGTTGCCGGACGGGCCGTTGACGTTGGTGTACGGCCAGGTACCCGTGTCCTTGTAGTAGCTGAGGACCGCGGCCGCGATGACCTCGGCCTCGTTCTCCGCCTTGGCGAGCTTCGCGTCCTCGAGGTGACGGAACACCATGGGGCTGAGCGCGGCGGCGAAGATGGCGACGATGGCCACGGCGATCACGATTTCGATCAGCGTAAAGCCTTGCCGATTCAGGAGCTTGCGGTTCATGAGCCAGATCCTTTCAAAGGGGTCCCCGGTCCGTGGGGCGTTCAAGGGACTTGCCGGCGGCCCTAACCCACCGGTTGGAGACGCGGTTCTCTGGCTCCATTTTCGGAAATTCCTCAGGTCGCTTTAGGGGAAAAAGCGAGGGGCGGGGTAGGCGAAAACGGGCGCCCGCAGGGGCGCCCGTCTTCATGTCCACGTAAGGGCGGGTTCCAGCTCAGTCGATGCCCCGCGGATGCGACGCGTACACCGCCGCCTGGTCCTGGGGCATGATGAGCATGTCCTGGATGTTCACGTGGGGCGGCCGCGTGGCGCAGAAGAGCACCGCCTCGGCGATGTCCACGGCGGTCAGGGGCGGGAAGTTCCGGTACGTCTGGCCGGCGCGCGCGGTGTCGCCGCGGAAGCGCACCTCGCTGAACTCGGTTTCCACCAGGCCGGGATCGACCGACGACGCCTTGACCAGGGTGCCGAGCAGGTCGATGCGCATGCCCTGGGTGAGGGCCCGCACCGCGTGCTTGGTGGCGCAGTAGACGTTGCCGCCGGGGTAGACCTGGCGCCCCGCCACCGAGCCGATGTTGATGACGTGGCCGCGGTCGCGGGCGACCATGCCGGGCATCACCGCGCGGCTCACCCACAGCAGGCCCTTCACGTTGGTGTCGATCATCTCCTCCCAGTCGAGGAACTTCCCCTCCTGGACCTTGTCGAGGCCCCGGCTCAGGCCCGCGTTGTTGACGAGGACGTCGATCTCCGCCCAGGCCGCCGGCAGGCCGGCCACCGCGGCGTCGACCTGCTCGCGCTCGCGCACGTCGAGCTCGAGCAGGTGGGTCTCGGTGCCGTGGGCCGTGGCCAGTGTGGCCGCCAGGCCCTCGAGGCGCTCGCGGCGGCGGGCGGCCAGGATGAGCCGCGCCCCCTCGCGGGCGAAGGCGTGGGCGCAGGCCTCGCCGATGCCGGCGCTGGCCCCGGTGATCATCACGATGCGGGATTTCAGCATGTCGCGCTCCCTGGTCAGTTGGCGGCGCCCGCGTCCGGTGCCGGTTCCGGCTCGCGGGCGTCGTCCTGCTTCTCGGCCACGAGCTTCAGGCGGTTCAGGCCGTCCTCGAACATGGGCCCGACCATCGGGTCCATCATGAGGCCGAAGTAGCGGTTGAAGGGGTTGGCCCCGTTGTCGCCGACCATGGTCCAGACGACCTCGGTGGCGCTGCCGGCCCGGTTGTAGACGATGGTGCTCCGCGACGGGTACTTGCCGCCGTCGAAGGCCATGTCGTAGGCGATGCCCCACTCGGGTTCGCTGCGGGTGAAGGTGAGTTCGCCCCCGCCGCTGTCGCCGCTCCAGCTCTGGTGCGCGCCCACGCCGCTGCGGAGCTCGCCGTAGGTGATCGCCATGGTCGGATCGGACTTGGCCCAGGGTGTCCAGTCGGGCCAGGCGTCGAGATCTCCCACGAGGGCGTGGATGCGCTCGGGCGCCGCGTTGATGGTCACGCGGCGCTCGACGGTGTACTCGCGCGGCAGCAGGAAGCCCACCGCCACGACCACGAGGGTCGCCAGCACAACCCCGATCAGGATCAGTCTGAGCACGGGTTTCATGGTTCGGTCTCCTCGGTCCTAGTCGAGCCAGCGCGTGAGCCAGGCCATGACTTCCTCGTGCCACTGGATCGAGTTCCGGGGCTTCAGCACCCAGTGGTTCTCGTCCGGGAAGTAGAGCAGCCGCGCCGGGATGCCCTGGCGCCGCAGCGCCGTGAAGGTGCTCAGGCCCTGCGTGTCGACCACGCGGTAGTCCAGGGCGCCGTGCACGACGAGGGTCGGCACGTGCCAGTTCTGCACGTAGTCGATGGGGTTGTGCTTGCCGTACCCGTTCCCCTCGGACCAGGGCGTGCCGCCGTGCTCCCACTCGGGGAACCACAGCTCCTCGGTGTCGAAGTAGGCCATCTGCTCGTCGAGGTTGCCGTCGTGGTTCACGAAGGCCTTGAAGTGGCGACTGAATTCCTGGCCGTGCATCCAGTTGATCATGTAGCCGCCGTAGCTGGCCCCGGCGGCGACGACGTTGCCACCGTCCATCCAGTCGTACTTCGCGAGGGCGGCGGCCAGACCCTTCTCGAGATCCTCGAGGGGCCGGTCGCCCCAGTGGCCGCTGATGGCGTCGGTGAACGGCTGGCCGTAGCCCGTCGAACCGTGGAAGTCGACGGCCACGGTGGTGAAGCCGGCGCCCACGTAGGCCTGGGGATTCCAGCGGTAGTGGAAGTCGTTGCCGAAGCTGCCCTGGGGGCCGCCGTGGACCAGGAAGGCCACGGGCCACTTCTGCCCGGCGGCGGCCTTCGCGGCGGTCCAGTCGTAGGGCTTCACCACGTAGGCGTACACCGTCTCGTTGTTCCAGCCGGTGAAGGTGAACTGCTCGGGCTCGCCCATGAGCGTGCGCGCCAGCTTCTCGCCGTTGAAGTCGGTGATCTGCTGCAGGCCCTTGCCGTCGGGCTTGATGGTGTAGAGCTCGGTGGGCGACTGCAGGTTCTGGTGGGCGAAGAGCAGGCGGCCGGCGAGCAGGCTGATGTTCGAGTTGCGGCCCATCTTCTGCACGAGGGCGGCCTTGCCCGAGGCGACATCGATCCTGAAGAGCGAGCGTTGGCCCAGGTAGCCGGCGTGGGCGTAGATGGTCTTGCCGTTGCCGCTGAACTTCAGGCCGTGGGGGCTGAGCTTCAGGCCCTCGAAGGTGAAGTCGATGCGGCGGCTGGCGCCGGTGGCCCAGTCCATGAGCTCGATGTGGTAGCGATCGGCCTCGAAGCCGGGCCGGTCCATGGCCAGGTAGCACAGGGTCCTGCCGTCGGGGGTGAAGAGCGGCTCGGTGTCCCAGGCCTGGTTGGCCTCGGTCAGGCAGCGGATGGTGCCGCTGCCGTCGACGGGCACGGCGTACAGGTCGTAGTCGGTGCTCCAGGCGGGCTCGCTGCCGGGCAGGATCTTGGCGGTGAAGACCACCTCGCCGGCGTCCGGCGAGACGGCCACTTCCTCCATGCCGCCCCAGGGGCGGGTGGGCACGTCGGCGTCGAGGTCCTTCATCAGGTCGACGGGCTCGCCGCCGGCCATGGCGTCCTCGCCCTTCAGGTAGAAGAGGTGCGAGCGCTTGCCGTCCTCCCAGGTGTCCCAGTGGCGGAACATGAGCTCGTCGTAGGTCCGGCCGGTGTGCTTCGCGGCCGCCTTCTCCTCGTCGCGGGCGACGGTCTCGGCGACGGTCATGCCGGGGTAGACCTCCAGCGAGAACAGGAAGCCCTGCAGCGCCGGCACGACCTCGAGGTTCGCCACGTCGAGGGCCAGGTCGGTGATCTGGCGCGCCTCGCCGCCCATGGGGTCGATGTTCCAGACCTGCGAAGAGCCGCCGCGGGTCGAGAGGAAGAACAGGGTGCCGTTCTGGCACCAGCGCGGGTTGAAATCGCCGGCCGGATCGGCCGTCAGGCGCTTGGTGGTGGCGCCGTCGACGCTGGTCAGCCAGATGTCGCTGCGCGAGCGGTTGGCCTCGACGTCGGGGGTGCTCACGGTGTAGGCGACCCACTTGCCGTCGGGCGAGACCTGGGGGTCGCCGAGGCGGTCCATGGCCAGCATGTCGTGGACGCTGAAGGGATGGGGGTCGTCGGCGAGGGCGGCGGTGGCGGCGAGGGCCACGACGGCGAGCAGCAGCAGACGCTTCAACAAGGTCGAACCTCCGGGGATGGCCGGGATGTGGGGGATGCGGCGTGGGAATCGGCGCCAATATAGCAGCCGGGCGGCGTTTTTGCGAGTGCGGGGGAGGCGGCCCGCTCCGGCGCCGGCCGCCGCGAGAGAGGGTCGCTCAGCTCCCGCGCGCGCCGCGTCGCCGCCGCGACCGCCGCCGCAGCCACAGCACCACCAGCCAGGCCCCCGACACGGCGAGCAGCCACGCCACCACCGCCGCGCCCACGAGCA
The DNA here is from genome assembly GCA_020440705.1 of bacterium. NCBI lineage: Bacteria > bacterium. The sequence continues at coordinate 20,825 of JAGRNP010000034.1, forward strand.
GGGGGTGGTTGAAGTCGTCGCGGCCGCCGTAGTCCATGATGTGGAGCATCCAGAACACGTCGTACACCCGCCAGACGGTGTTGCGCCGGGCCACGACCTGACCCGTGTGCGGCGAGACGTACACCGTCGTGTGCCGGGAGTCGTCGAAGTCGACCCGCCACAGGGGCAGCTCGCGGCCCCGGATCTCGATGAGCGGCTCGGTCTGCTCGCGCACCCCGGCGACGGCGCCCGGTCCGGCGTAGTCCCGCCGGGCGACCTCGCGGGCCATCTCGGCCGCCAGGGGCGACAGCCGCGTGCCGGCGACGGCGTCGGCCAGGACCGGGCCGCCGGCGGACTCCAGGATGTAGACCGGCCGGTCGAGCCAGGTGGTCAGGCGGGCGCCCGTCAGGCCGTCGAGTCCGAGTTCGCGGGCCAGGGCGTCGGGGGCCTGCAGGGCGGGGGCGCCGTCCGGCAGTCCGGCGGGGTCCGGGGCGGCCACCCAGTCCTCGCCGCGCACCTTCTCCAGGGGCAGGGCGCTCATGACGAAGCCGCCGGTGATCCACAAGACGACCTGCAGGCCCACCAGCAGGCCGAGACCCTGGTGTGAAGAAAGCATGAGGCGCGAGATTTTCATGGACACGGTTCCCCGGGGTGAGCAGGTTGGAGGGCGCGCGGCCGGGCGGCCGGAATCCGGAGTCAATCATTCCTGAACGGGGAAGTCAATGCGGGGCAACGTCCGGAACGGTGTGCGGCGCCGGCGGATCGGCGCGGCGGCGGTGGTCGCCGGGCTGCTGCTGGGCGCGGGAGCCGGGGCCGTTCGCAGCCAGGAACAGGCCGGGCCCGCGGCCCGCGAGGGCACCGTCGCGGCGGCCATCGACTCGGCGCGCGCCTCGGGCAGCACCGTCTACCTGCCGGTCCTGGGTTCGACCCCGGACACGGGCTTCATGTTCGGCGCGGTGGCCCTGCGCTTCTTCTATCCCGACCACGACGCGCCCGACCCGCGCCCCTCGGTCTTCAGCCCGACCTTCGTCTACACGGCCAGGAGCCAGATGCTGATCTACCTGGGCGTGGACCTGGTCTGGGACGCCAACCGCAACGAGTTGGAGTTCGTGCCGTCGTACATCGACTTCCCGGACAGCTACTTCGGCATCGGCCGCGACGCCGATCCCGACGCCGACGAGGTCACCTACGACGGCCGCTCCGTGGCCGCCGACCTGCGCTTCGCCCGCGCGGTGCGGGGCGACTGGCGTCTGGGCCTGGACGGGCGGGCGGTGCGGCAGGAAACGGGCAACTTCTCGCCCGCGGGGGCGTCGTCCCTCGGTGGGCTCGCCGGCACCGGCACCTCGACCCTGGTCAAGCTGGGCCCGTCGCTGGCCCTGGACAGCCGCGACAACACGTGGTCGCCGCGGCGCGGCCTGTGGCTGCACGGCGTGTGGCGCTTCGCGGGCAAGGCTCTCGGCAGCGACTACGCCCTGGACGAAGTGGTGGTCGACCTGCGCGGGTACCGGTCCCTCGGGCCGGATCTCATCCTCGCCGGCCAGACCCTGCTGACGCGCCAGACCGGGGCGGTGCCTTTCTGGGCTCTGCCCCGCCTGGGCGGCGACGAGGGCCTGCGCGGCTACCGCGGCGCCCTGTACCGCGACCGCACGTGCGCCCTGGCGCGGGCCGAACTGCGCCGCGACGCCCTGTGGGGACGACTCGGCGGCGTGGTGTTCGCGGGCGTGGGCGACGTGGCGCCCGATCCGTCGGCGCTGACCCTGGCCGGCCGCCTGTGGACGGTGGGCGGCGGCCTCCGCTTCATGATCGACACCCGCGAGCGGGTGAACATCCGGGCCGACGTCGGCTTCGGCAACGGCGACGCCGGCTTCTTCCTTTCCCTCGGTGAGGCCTTCTAGATGAGCGAGAGACTCGAACACGCCAAGTTCTCCACCGGCGAGGAGATCGCCCACGCCGTCACCCACGGCCTGGGCGTGCTGGGCAGCATCGCCGGCCTGGTGCTGCTGATCGTGCGGGCGGCGCCGGCCCACGACGCGCGGCTGATGGTGGCGGTGACGGTCTTCGGCGCCGCCATGGTCATCCTCTACACCGCCTCGACCATGTACCACGCCCTGACGGCCCAGCGGGCGAAGTTCGTCTTCGAGCTGCTCGACCACGCCGCCATCTACCTGCTCATCGGCGGCACGTACACGCCCTTCCTGCTCGTGAGCCTGGGGGGCGGTTGGGGGTGGTCCCTGTTCGGCGTCGTCTGGGGACTGGCCGTGATGGGCATCATCTACGAGGTGGTGTTCCGGCGCCCGTGGCGCTGGGTCTCGCTGGGCTTCTACCTCGTCCTGGGCTGGCTGGCGGTGATCGCGACGCAGCCCTTCAGCCGGGCGCTGCCGCGGGAGGGGCTCTACCTGCTGGGCGCGGGCGGCCTGGCCTACACCCTCGGCGCGGTGTTCTACGCCTGGCGGGCGTTCCCCTACCACCACGCGGTGTGGCACGTGTTCGTGCTGGCCGGGACGGCGTTCCATTTCTTCTGCGTGCTGCGCTTCGTGATCCCTGCCTGACGACCGCGGATTCCGCCTTGCGTTTTCCGGCGGCGGAACTAATTTAGATAAAAAGGTCCAATTAGTTCCGACAGGCCCGAGGGCCGAGCCAGGTGAGGGCGCCATGTCCCCCGTCGCGATCACCCCCGAGATGACCCTCTACGACATCACCGAGAGTTTTCCCGCGACCATCGACGTCTTCGTGGCCAACGGCTTCGCCCACGTGGGCGACCCGCAGAAGCGTGCGCAGCAGGGCCGCCTGGTCACCCTGGCCCAGGCCGTGCAGATGAAGGGCAAGGACCTCGACGCCTTCACGCGCCTGCTCGAGGCCGCGGCGGCCCCGGCGGCGGAGGATGTCACGCTGACGGGCGCCACCGCCGACGAGGACGCCATCTTCCCGAGCACGGGCGACATCCGGGTGGCCGGCCTGCTGCCCTGCCCGGTGCGCATCCCGCTGCTCGAGTCCTTCGCGAAGGTGCAGGCCGACGTCGAGGCCGAGTCCGGCCTGACGGTGGGGGTGAAGCTGGCCGCCGCCTCGGTCGGCGCCGACGTGCTGGAGAAGGGGCTGCGGTCGCTCAACGACGAGGACGACCTGCCCGACATCTTCCTGAGCGCCGGTTTCGAGGCGTTCTTCGACCGCCGCAACATGGCGCGCTTCAAGGACGCCGGCGTGTTCATCGACTGCAGCTGGGACACCCACAACCCCCTGGTGGCCGGGTACGGCCTGAAGGACCCGGACGGCCACTACGCCCTGCTCGGCGTGGTGCCCGCCGTCTTCCTGGTCGACAGGACGCAGCTCGGGGAGGGGGAGGAGGTCCCGCGCACCTGGGCCGAGATCCTGGGCGAACGCTTCCGCGGGAAGATCAGCATGCCGGTGGGCGACTTCGACCTCTTCAACGGCATCCTGCTGACGCTGTGGAAGGAGTTCGGCGACGAGGGCGTGGCCGCCGTGGGGCGCAACCTGCTCGCGGGCATGCACCCGAGCCAGGCCGCGGGCCGCTTCGCGCCCAAGGGCGGCGCCGGGCCCATGGTCTCGGTGATCCCGTACTTCTTCTCGAAGATGGCCCAGTTCAACCCCAACGCCGAGATCGTCTGGCCGCGGGACGGGGCCATCGTCAGCCCGATCTTCATGCTGCTGAAGCGGAGCGCCCCGCCGGCGGCCCGGCGCCTGGCGGAGTTCTTCGCCAGCCGCGAGGTGGGGGAGATCATGGCCCACCGGGGGCTCTTCCCCAGCTGCCACCCCGAGGTGGAGAACAAGGTGCCCGCCGAGGCGCCCCTGATGTGGCTGGGCTGGGACTTCATCCGCGAACACGACCTGGGCGAGCTCATTCCCCGGGTGAACGCCGTCTTCCGGGACGCGGGGGCGCCGGCATGAGATTCGTCACCGTCAGCGGCCCGCCCAGCGCGGGCAAGACCGCCGTCATCGTCAAGACCCTCGAGCACCTGCAGCGCGAGGGCGCGCCGGTGGGCGTCGTGAAGTTCGACTGCCTGTACACCGACGACGACGAGCTCTACCGCAGCCGCGGCATCAAGGTGCGCAAGGGCCTCGCGGGCGCCCTCTGCCCGGACCACTACTTCGTGTCGAACGTCGAGGAGTGCGTGCAGTGGGGCCTGGCCGAGGACCTGAGCGTGCTCGTGAGCGAGAGCGCCGGCCTGTGCAACCGCTGCTCGCCGCACATCCGCGAGATCCTGGCCGTGTGCGTCATCGACAACCTCAGCGGCATCAACACGCCGAGGAAGATCGGGCCCATGCTCAAGGCCGCCGACGTGGTCGTGATCACCAAGGGCGACATCGTCAGTCAGGCCGAGCGCGAGGTCTTCGCGGCGCGGGTGCACGCGGTGAACCCGAAGGCGCGCATCCTGCACGTGAACGGCATCACGGGCCAGGGCAGCTTCGAGCTGAGCACCCTGTGGCGCGATTCGGCCGAGACGGCGACGGTGCAGGGGCAGCGCCTGCGCTTCAGCATGCCGGCCGCGCTGTGCTCGTACTGCCTGGGCGAGACGCGCATCGGGTCGGACTTCCAGATGGGCAACGTGCGCAAGATGGATCTCGGCGCGGGCGGCGACCTGCCGGACGGGGCCAAGACCGACGGCGGACCGCAGGAGCTCGGAGGGATGCCGTGAGCCGCGACCTGCGCACCCTGACCGTGGGCGAACTGCTCACCCGTTGGCCCTTCGCCGACGGGCATCTGGCCGGCAGCAGCCATCCGGACGTGGCCGACAGGCCCGATGTCGTGGTGGGGCATCTGCTCGACACCGACGCCCTGGTCGCCCTCGACGCCTTCATCGGCGAGATGGAGGAATTCCTGGGCACGGCGGAAGAGAAGGTCACCGAGATCGCCATCACCGGCGGCCGGGCCAAGGACGGCTCACCGGAAGCCGTGGCCGCGCTGACCGTCCGCGTCGGCGAGGTCGTGTGCATCGTCGGCCCCACCGGCAGCGGCAAGAGCCGGTTGCTGGCCGACATCGAGTGGGTCGCCCGCGGCGACACGCCCACCGGCCGCCACGTCACCATCAACGGCGCCGTGCCCGACGACCGCTGGCGCTTCGACCCCCAGCACAAGCTCGTGGCCCAGCTCTCGCAGAACATGAACTTCGTCATGGACCTGTCGGTGCGCGAGTTCCTGGCCCTGCACGCCGAGTCGCGGCAGGCCGCCGCGCCCGGGGAAAAGATCGCGCGCATCTGGGAGTGGGCCAACGAGCTGGCCGGCGAACCCTTCGCCCTGGATACCCCGGTGACCAGCCTCTCGGGCGGCCAGTCGCGCGCCCTGATGATCGCCGACACGGCGGTGCTGAGCGCGAGCCCGGTGGTGCTCATCGACGAGATCGAGAACGCGGGCATCGACCGGCGGCAGGCCCTGGAGATCCTCATCCGCGAGGAGAAGATCGTGCTCATGGCGACCCATGATCCGATCCTGGCGCTGATGGGCGACCGGCGCGTGGTGATCGAGGGCGGGGCCATGCGCCGGGTGATCGAGCCCAGCCCGGCCGAGCGCGCCAACCTCGACGAGCTGCGGGCCCTCGACGCGCGGCTGATGGGGCTGCGCGAGCGGCTGCGGCGGGGCGAGCGGCTGGACGAGATCTGAGCGCACCGGGCGGCGCCCGTCCCGCCGGCCTACTTCACCAGCGTCATGCGCCCCCGGGCTTCGTGCTCCGGGGTGTGCAGGCGGTACAGGTACACGCCGGACGCGGCCTGGCGGCCGTGGGCGTCCTTCCCGTCCCACAGGACCTCGTTGCGACCGGCCCGACCGGGGGCCGCGTCCTGCAGAGTGCGCACCAGGCGCCCGGCCACGTCGTAGACGCGCAGGGTGACCGGCGCCGCGGTGGGCAGGTCGAAGGCGATGGTGGTCATCGGGTTGAAGGGGTTGGGCGAGGCGCCGTGCAGGGCGAAGACCCAGGTCGTGCCGGGAACGTCGGTCACGTTGCCGGGGCCGCCCCCGTTCCAGGCCTGGGTGAAGATCTCGTGTTCGTCGCCGGGCGTGGCGGCGAGGTCGCCCGACCAGGTGATCAGCCGCGACCCGAAGTCCGTGTTCTGGGCGATGGCCGGCCGGCCGCCGCCGGGCACCGGTTCGAGGGACGGATCCATGAAGCCGACCAGGAACGCGTCCGGTTCGGCCGGAGCGCCCGCGGCATCGAAGAGGCCACCGACGACCTCGAAATTCCAGGGGGGCGTGGGCCCGATGACCTCGGCCCGCCAGGACACGAACCAGCCACCGTCGAGCGGGTCGACGGCGATGGCGGGGTAGGTCGATTCGGGAATCACCCAGCCTCCGGGAGCCGTGTCGGCCGAGAGGTCGAGGCGGGTGCCGGACCGCGTCCCGTCCGGGTTCAGGCGCTGGCCGTAGACGGCGCGGGGCGTGCCGTCGTTGTGGAGCCCGTCCCAGACACAGACCAGTTCGCCGGTGCCCTCGGCCCACACGAGATCGGGGTGGCGGGCGGTGTAGACGTCGTCGAAGGTGGTGCCCATCTCGCTCACCAGGACGCCCACCCCGTCGGGCACGTCGGCCGAGATGCCGTACATGAAGATCTCCGGCGTGTGCACGCCGTCGTCGACGATGTCGCCCTCGAAGGCCACGAACCAGCGGTCGGTGCCGGGCCGGACCGCGACGGACGGCGCCAGCGCGTCGTTGCCGGCGGCGTCGGGGCCGGCGTAGGAGATGCGGAAGTCGTTGGCGCCGGTCTCGGCACCCGCACCGCCGGCCACGAGCTGCCCGTAGATCTCGAAGCGGCCGTTGCCCAGCAGGCCCGTGTCGTCGTCGCCGGCCCAGACGACCACGTAGGCGTCCAGGTCGGGGTGCCAGGCCACGTCCGGCGTGACGGCGTCGAACGCGGGGTCGGCGTCGCCGGCGCCCATGTCGCTCAGCCGGACGGGGGCGCCGAGCAGGTCGCCGTCCGAACCGACCAGGCGGCCGAGGATCTCATAGGCGCCGGGGTGGGCGCCGTCACCCGACCACACGACGAGGAAGCGGCCGCGGCCGGGGTCGGCGGCCACGGCCGGCTGGCGGTGGTCCGAGCCGGGAGCCCCGTCCGGGCTGATGCGGAAGGGCGCACCGAAGGGCGTGCCGCCGGCGCCGGTCAGCACCTGGCCCCAGATGTGGAAGTCGCCGTCGGTCTCGTCGGCCGACCAGACGGCGAGATAGCGCTGGCTCGAGCCCTCGTAGGCCACCGCAGGCGTGAAGGCGTCGGTGGCGGTCGTGCCGGGGGCGCCCGTGTGGCTGATCTGCTGGTCGTCGGGCCCGATCTCGTCGGCCAGGGCGGCACCGGCTCCCAGGACGAGCAGCAGGGCGATCAAGAGGCGGAGGCGGGTCACGGCGGACATGGGCGGCCTTCCGGATGGGGGACGCATCAGACGATGCGGGTGAACACGGCCTCGAGTTCCCGGCACCGACCGTCCGGACCGACGGCCGAAAAGCCGATCGCCTCGCAGTCGAGTTCGTCGGCGTGCAGGCGGTAGTCGCCGCCGGGTGTCGCGGGATCGTCCGGGCGGACGAGCAGCGACATCTGCTCGGTGGTCGGGGCGCCGCGGCGACCGGGCCGGCGGCGGCTGTTCACGGCGGTGACGAGCGCCCCGTGGCGGGTGCCGTCGGGAGCGACGAGGGTGATCCTCCGGCCGGCGAGCGGGGCCAGCACGGCGGCGTCGATCGCGGCGACGTCGAGCCGGCGGCGCACCGGGCCGGCGAGGCCGAACCCGAGCCCGGTCGCGGCGGCCAGGCCGCCGAGCGTCCCCACGAACTGGCGTCGTGTCATCATGGTCGGGCCGCCTTTCGTCAGCTGCGCGAGGGGTAGATGCCCACCAGGGCGATGACGAAGTTCATCACGAGGCTCGGCGGCATGTTGTAGACCGGCTGGACGCCGCCCGCCGGATCGATCTGCACGCTGCCGGCGGCCATGGTCGCGCCGCCGCTGCCGGCGTAGGGCTGCATCGGCTCCTCCGTCCGGGCGACGAAGGCGCCGGTGGGGTCGCTGCGGTCGCCCTCGGTCGTGGCGCACGCCAGGTGGGCGCCGTGGGTGTGATTCGGCATCTGGTCGGTGGTCAGGACGTTGTACTCGATTCCGAGAACCTCGCCGACCGTGCGTGGGCTCAGGCCCGGACCCGACCCCCGGTGCATCGGGGCGCGGCCCCGCAGGTCCGGCAGGGCGAAGTTGGTCGTCCCGTTGCCGCCGTAGTAGGTGCCGATCAGCGAGAACAGGGCCGAATTCTGGGCGATGGACAGCAGCTGGCCGTCGCAGAAGGCCCAGCCCGTCGGGGCGAAGTTGAAGCCGACGATCTTGATCTCACCGATGAACGGATCGGACATGGCGGGGCGCTCCTTGGACGGGATGACGGGCTCGGGCCACGTCCCCGCGAGGCCGAGAGACGTGACGGCCTGATTGTACCACAAAAAGAGTCCGGTTTACGAGAGAGGATCGCAGGCCAGCAGATCGTACATCTCGCCGGTCTCGACGACGCGGAAGCCGAGGCGCTCGTAGAGGCGGCGGGCGGGATTCGTGCGTTCGACGTGGATCCGCACGGCCAGACCCGCGGCGGCCGCCTCGGCCAGGATGTCGGCCATGATGCGGCCGCCGAGGCCCTGGCCGCGTTCGGCCGCGAGCAGCGCGATGTCGACGACCCGGATCTCGCCGTCGAGCCGGGCCCGGTAGAGGCGCCCGACGGGCCGGCCGGCGCGCTCGATGACCAGGAACGCGCAGCCCGGATAGTGGGCGCGGTAGTGGGCGTCCTGGGCGGCGAACTGGCTGCGGCAGAAGGCCAGCTTCGCGTCGGCGGACCAGCCGGTGACGGCCAGCTCGTCGGCGCGCGCTTCGGCGTAGACCCGCTCGAGGAAGGGGCGGTCGGCCGCCGTGGCCGGGCGCAGGGTGAAGGAGGCCGGCGCGCTCATCCGAAGACGGCCTCGTAGACCGGGGCGGGGCCCGCGGCCATGATCCGGGTCAGGAAGAGCCCCGCAAACGGCGTCTCGGGATGGTCGAGGTCGTGCATGCCCTGGGTGAGGACCGGTTCGGTGGGACCGGTGAAGCGCAGGGAGAAGGGGCGGTCGGCTCCCGACGCGTCGGCCGGATCGCGGCGGCCCGGTTCGGCCGCGACCAGGCGCAACTCGACATCGGGGCCGGCGTCGTGGCGCCGGACGAACACGCGGCCGACGAGGGTGCGAGCGGTGGCGAGGGTCAGGGTGGCCAGATCGAGGGGGTCGGGCGCGGTCATGGGTCCTCCGGTGGTGGGCGTCACGATGGCCGGCGCGGCGGCGCCCCGGACCGTCCCGTCATGGTATCGCCGGTGGCGGGGAAGTCCAGCCCCGACGCGGCCCACGCCGGCGCCCGCACCCCGGCCCCACCGGTTGACCTCCCGGTCCGATGTGCGATGATGACGGCTGCCGACGCCGCGCCCACCCCGCATCCGCCGGACGGAGACGATGCCTGCCCCGAGCCCCGACGCCCGCAAGCCCGGTGATCCGGCGTTCCCGTCCGGTCGCCGCGCCGATGCGCTCGGCTTCGTGCTCGGCGCCGGACCCTTCCTGGCCTGGGCCTGGCGCCACGCCGCGCCGGGCCTGACCTTCCACGACAGCGGGGAATTCGCCCTCGCCGCCGACTGCTGGGGCGTCCCCCACCCGCCCGGCGCCCCCACCTGGGTGCTGCTGGCCGGGATCTTCCGCCACCTCGGCCCCTGGACCGACGCCGCCCGCGCCACCAACCTCTTCTCGGGCCTGCTGGGGGCGGTCACCGTCGGGCTCGCGGTCGTGGTCGTGCGGCGGGCGCTCGCGGGCGGTGACGACGACCGGGGTCCCGCGCCGCTGCTGGGCGGCCTCGCGGCGGGGGCGATCCTGGCCGGCTGCCGGGCCTTCCTCGACCAGGCGGTGGTCACCGAGCAGTACACCCTGCTGACGGCCCTCGGTCTGGCGGTCGTGCTGGCGGCCGGCGATCTGGCGGCTGCGGCGGCGCGGGGGCGACCGGCGGCCCGGCATCCGCTGCTGCTCGGCCTGCTGTGGGGACTCGCCTGCGGCAACCACCTCAGCCAGCTCGTGCTCGGCGCCGTCGTGGTCGGCGCCGTGCTGGCGGCCGGCCGGCCGACGGGCCGGGGGCGACTGGTGGCCCTGGTCGCCGCCGGCTTCGGCCTGGGCAGCCTCGTCTTCGTCGCCATGATGCTGCGGGCCCGCACGAACCCGGCGCTGGACTGGGGGCACGTGGCCGATCCCGGCCGGCTCGTCTGGGCGCTGGCCCGCCGGGGCTGGGAGACGCGCTCCCTGGGCGAGGTGCCCGACGGGTTCTTCGCGGCCTGGTTGCGGACCCTGGCCCCGTGGCGCCAGCTCGGCCCCCTCGCCCTGGCGTGCGCCGTGGCGGGGATGGGGCTCCTGGTCCGCGAGCGACGCCGCACGTGGGCGTGGGGCGGGGCGGCCGTGGTCGCCTACGCCGTCGGCATCGCGGTGGCCACCGGGCGCCAGGTGGGCATCGGCCTCGACTACATCCGGCACTACGGCGTGGCCGACTGGCACCTGCCCCTGTACGTGGCCGCGGCCATCGCCGGGGGATGGGGTGTCGGTCGGCTGCTCGGGCGCGGCGGCCCCGGGCGGGGCTCGTGCCCGGCCCTGGCGGTCGGCGTGCTGCTGGTGGGGGCGCTGCTCGCGGCCGGATGGTCCGCCCGCCGGGAGGCG
>JAGRNP010000035.1 GCA_020440705.1 bacterium
GACCGGGTCTCGGCCAGCAGCGCCGGGAACCCCGACTCCGCGGCGGCGTCCTCGTGGCGGTCGCGCGGCGGGCGGGCCGGTCCGGTCGGCGGCGGCGTGGGCGCCGGAGCGGGCAGATTCAGCATCAGGTCCATCAACTGGCTCCCTTGAGGCTCATGCGGGTGCTGACCTGGGCGGCGAGGCCGGCGTCCATCTTGGCCAGGATCTTGGCGGCCTGGCGCTCCTTCATGCGGCTCATGATGTCCAGGATGATGTCCATATCCAGGGCGCTGATGATCGGCGCCGCCTGCTGGGGCTTCATGGCCTCGTACATCTTGGCGAGTTTCACGGCCGAGCGTTCGCGCTCGTCCACGTACTCCTGCTGCTTCTGCTCCAGCTTCTTGATCACCGCCAGGAGACTCTCGCGCCCCTGCTCGAGGACCTGCTCCTGCGCGGCGACGGCCTGGCCGAGGGCGAGGAGCTCCTCCTTGTCGCGCTGGATCCGGTCCCGCTCGACGGCCATGTCGTGGAACACCCGCTCGGCCGCCGCGTAGTCGTCGGCCGTCAGCTCGGGATTCGCCCCGCCCTGCGCGGCCTTGTTCAGGTGGCTGCTGATCACGACGACGCCCCCGAAGATGAGGACGAAGGTGATCAGCGAGATGATCAGGACGCTCTTCATGGACCAAACTCCTCGCCTCGCTCCCGGCCGGCTCCGGCCGTGGGCGGTGTGTCCGGGCTGCCGGAGCCACGTCGTTCCGTGGGCATCGCAACACCGGTGCCATCGCGCTGCGGGGGGCGGATCCGATGCACGGACACGCAACTCCCCTTCGAATCGTCATTTGCGGTCACGCAGGCCGCCGTACCGCGCTTCCGTGCCGCTTTCGCGGGGCACTTTGTGCCGCTCAGGAGGCAATCTTCGACCGGCGCTGGCGGTCGGCGCGGATCTGGCCGATCTCGTCCAGGTCGCGGTTCTCCCGGCGCCGCTCCTCGGCCTCCCAGGCCGCTTTCTGCTGGGCGCGCAGCTTCTCCAGGATCTCCTGGTCGCGCCAGGCGGCCGCCAGCTTCGCGCGCTCGGCGTCGAAGGCGAGGCGCGCCATGGCAAGCTCGCGGGCATGGTCCTCGCGGATGCCGACCAGGTGCTCGATCCACAGGGTGCGGGACATCATGCCGCGCACGCTCACGTCCGGTCCGCCGCAGGCACCCCGGGCGCGCTGGCGGGCGATGTCGTCGTCGAGGGCCGCCATGCGGGCCTCGATGGTGGCGACCACCCGTCCGGCCCGCGCCACGGCCCGGCTCTGCTCGTCGACGAGCTGGCGGCGATAGCGGGCGACCTTCTCCAGCCGGAAGCGGAACGGCATCTCAGGCCACTCCCGTCAGTTCGCGCAGTCCGGCCAGCGAGTTCGTCAGTTCGGTGCTCTCGCGGACGCCCTGGGTCAGGAAGTCGCGCACGGCCCCCTCGTGGGCCAGGGCCTCGTCGAGGACCGGGTCCGAGCCGGCCACGTAGGCGCCGATGTTCACCAGGTCGCGGTTGTCCTCGAGGGCCTTCAGCCAGCGCATGAGGCGGCCGGCGGCCCGGATGTCCGCCTCCGGCACGATGTCGTTGCGCAGACGGCTGATGCTGCCCAGCACGTCGACGGCCGGGTAGTGGTGCTGGCGGGCCAGGTCGCGGCTCAGCATGACGTGACCGTCGAGGATCGAGCGCATGGCGTCGCCCACGGGGTCCTGGATGTCGTCACCCTCGATCAGGACGGTGAAGAAGGCGGTCATGGCGTTCACGTCCGACCAGCCGGCGCGTTCGCACAGGCGCGGCAGGGCGGCGAACACGCTGGGCGGATAGCCCTTCGTCGTCGGGGGTTCGCCCGCGGCGAGGCCGATCTCGCGCAGGGCCATGGCGTAGCGGGTGGCCGAGTCCATCATGAAGAGCACGTCGTGGTCGGTGTCGCGGAAGTGCTCGGCGATGGTCATGGCCGTCTCGGCGCCCTTGGCGCGCATGACGGCACTCTCGTCGCTGGTGACGACCACCACGACGCTGCGGGCCAGGCCCTCGGGTCCGAGGTCCCGTTCGATGAACTCGCGCACCTCGCGGCCGCGCTCGCCGATGAGCGCCAGCACGTTCACCTGCACCTGGGCCTGTCGGGCCATCATCCCCAGCAGGACCGACTTGCCGACGCCGCTGCCGGCGAAGATCCCCAGCCGTTGGCCGCGGGCCGTCGTGATCATGCTGTCGATGGAGCGGATGCCCGTGGACAGGGGAGCGTCGGTGCGCCGCCGCAGCAGGGCCGAGGGCGGCGTGCCGCCGAGACGCCGGCGGGGCAGGTCGATCAGCGGCGGTCCGCCGTCGAGGGGGCGTCCGAGGCCGTCGACCACCCGGCCGAGCATCCCCTCGCCCACCGGGGCGGTCAGGCGGGTCGCCTGCACCGTGACGCGGCAGCCCGGTGCCACGCCGGCCGCGGCCTGGTACGGCATCACCAGCAGGATCCCGTCGCGGAACCCCACCACCTCGCTCAGGACGGGCGGTTCGTGACGACCGATCTCGATGCGGCAGAGGGAGCCCACCGGGGCGCTGAGGCCGCTGACTTCCACGATCATGCCGACCAGGTTGCTCACGCGTCCGACGGCCCGGACCGGGTCGGCGGTGCGGATGCGGTCACCGAACTCAGTCCAGGCCGGGCTCATGGCCGTCCTCCGGGGCGGATCCGTCGGCGGGGGCGTCGGGTGCCGCTCCGACGGCATCGAGCCCCGGCAGGTCCACCGGGCGCGACGCCGCCGTGGCGACGATCTCCTCGACGATCTCACCGAGGTTCTCGAGCTGGCTGCGCACCGTCGCGTCCCACTCCTGGCCGGCGCAGCGGATCACGCAGCCCCCCGCCTCGATGCGGCGGTCGGCCACGATCTCGCCGATGTTCAGGCGCTCGCGCAGCGCGGTCTGGCCCTCGAGCCACAGGGCCTCGCCGGGATGGGCCTCGATGGTCAGGGGCCGGGAGCCGGCGACCTTGAAGAGGGTGGTCTCGATGACCCGCACCAGGGCCTGGGGATCGTCGACGAGGGCCCGGCGCGCGATCTTGGCGGCGATCTCCACGGCGAGCCGGGCACTCGCCGCCGCGGCTTCGCGCAGCTCGGCGGCCACCGCCGCGGCCAGGCGCTCGGACCAGCCCGCGGCGATCCCGGCCATCTCCGCCTTGGCGGCGGCCAGGTTCGTCTCGAACTCGGCCGTGAGTGCGGCTTCCCGTTCCCTGTAGTCGGCCTCGAGGTCCATCTCGACCAGCTCGTAGACCTGCGCCCGTTCGTCGCGGGTGAGCGACGCCATCAGGCTCTTGGTGTCGGTGAAGCCGGACTCGCGGCGGAACAGCCGGGCCCCCTCGTCGCGCTGGGCGTCGTCGAGGGCGGCGAAGCGCTCCTGGGCGCCCGGCGGCGCCGTCGCGACCGGGCGGGCGTCGAAGGGCTCAGGAGACCATTTCTGCATCCTTGCCGCCCTTTCCGATGGTGATGGTGCCGGCCTCCTCGAGGCTGCGGATCACCTCGACGATGCGCTGCTGCGCCTCCTCGACCTCGGCCAGGCGGACGGGGCCCATGTATTCCATGTCCTCGGCGATGCCCTCGGCCGCGCGCTTGGACATGTTGCCGAAGACCTTGGTCTTGATCTCCTCGGTGGCGCCCTTCAGGGCCAGCGTGAGCTCCTTGCCGTCGATCTCCTTGAGGATCTCCTGGATGGCCGGATCGCCCAGCACCACGATGTCCTCGAAGACGAACATGAGGTTGTTGACCTCGTTGGCCACCTCGTCGTCGATCTCGCGCATCTCGTCGAGGATCTCCTGCCAGACCTCGCGGTCGATCTCGTTGAGGATCTCGGCGACCTGCTTCTTGCCGCCGTACTGGGTGTCCTTGGCGGAGATCTCGCCCTGGAGCTGCCCTGCCAGCACCGCCTCGACCGCCTTGAGGGTCTCGGCGTTGGGGGCCTCGAGGATGGCCATGCGATGGGCCACGTCACCCTGCAGTTCGGCCGGCAGCAGGGCCAGGATCGGACCGCTGTTGCGCGGGTCCATGTGGGCCAGCACCACGGCCACGGTCTGGGGGTGCTCGTTCTTGAGGTAGTTGGCGATGGTCAGGGGATCGACGTTCTTCAGGTGCTCGAAGCTCTTGATCTCGCTGTAGCTGGTGACGCGGCTCAGCAGCGACGTGGCCAGGCGCGTGCCGAAGCCCGCCTCGAGGATCTGCTTGGCCGTCTCCTCGCCGCCGAAGGCGATGCCGGAGATCTGGCTGCTGATGTTGATGAAGTCCGACAGGACCCGCTTCTTCTCCTTGTAGGTCACGTGCCCCATGGAGGCGATGCCGTGGGTGAGCTGCTCCACCATGCTCTCGGGCAGCTTGGCCATGACCTTGCCGGCCACGTCGGGGCCGAGGGCCATCAGGAACACCGCCGCCTTGCGGACCGAATCGTCCTTCATCTCAGTCTCCCACCGCTTCCCGGACGTTGCCGCTCAGGTCGATTTCCCGGATCCAGCTCTGGATGACCTCGGCAACCCGCTCGGGGTTCTCGGACGCGTACTCCTTGATGTCGCCGATGATGCGGTCGTCCATCTCGGGAATGCCCTCGAAGTGTTCGGGTTCGTCATGGGCCGCGGCCACGGCCGCCGCCGCCGGCGACGTTCCGCCCGCGGTGAACGAGCCGAGCAGCCCGCCGAGGTTCTTGCGCAGTGTCAGCACGATCACGCCGAAGGCGATCAGAAGGACGAGCTTGCCGCCGTACTGCCCGACCAGGCCCATCCAGTCGGGGGCCGCACCGCCGCCGGGCAGCTCCTGCTGCTGGAACTGCATGTTGACGACCTCGATCTGGTCGCCGCGCACGGCATTCAGGCCCACGGCCGTCTGCACCACGCGGCGCAGCTGGCCCAGTTCGTCCTCGGACAGGGGCTGGTACGCCACGGCCCCGTCCTCGCCGGTCTCGTAGTGGCCGTCGACGAAGACGGCCACCGAGATGTTCTTGATGCCGCCCGTGTGCCCGACGATGCGCTCGACCGTGCGGTTGATCTCGTAGTTGGTGGTGCTCTCCTCGTTCGTCCCGCCGGTCTGGGGGTCGTTCGACTCGTTGCGCACCTCGGACCGCACCACCGTGG
This sequence comes from bacterium, assembly GCA_020440705.1. Lineage (NCBI taxonomy): Bacteria > bacterium. The sequence continues at coordinate 5,094 of JAGRNP010000035.1, forward strand.
CGGCGGGATCGTAGATCTCGCGCTCGCGGTCGATCTTCTCGAAGTTCAGGGTCGCGTCGACCCGCACGATGGACCGGCCGGGCCCGAGCACCCCGTCGAGCATGGTGGCGGCCTTGCCGGCGAGGTGGTCCTCGACCTCCTTGCGCAGGGCCAGCTGGCTCTCCGAGCGGCCCACCTCGTCGTCGGCGGCGGCGCTCGAGAGGATCTTGCCGTTCTGGTCGAGGACGGTGACGTTCTCGGCGTCGAGGTTCTCGACGCTGCCCGAGACCAGGCTCTGGATGCCGGCGATCTGGTTGTCGCCCAGGCGGGCGCCCCGCCCCATGTTCACCACGACGCTCGCGGTGGCGGGCGAGGCCAGCTTCTTGAAGATCGAGGGCTTCGGCAGCACCAGGTGCACGCGGGCCGACTGGATGCCCTGCAGCCCCTCGATGGTGTTGGTCAGTTCGCCCTCGAGGGCGCGCTTGAAGTTGACGTTCTGGAGGAACTCGGTCAGGCCGTACTGCTTGCCGTCGAAGATCTCGAAGCCCACGGTGCCGCTGGAAGGCACGCCCTTGGCGGCCAGGTCGACGCGCAGCCGGTGCACCTCGGTCTCGGGCACGAGGATGGTCGTGCCGCCGTTGGCGAGCTCGGCCTTCACGTCCTGCTTGGCCAGCTCCTCGAGGGCGACGGAGGCGTCCTCGGGGGTCAGGTTGGTGAAGAGCACCGCCTGGGAGTCCTTCTGCAGCCACAACCCGAAGACCGCCATGCTGATGACGCTCGCGGTGGCCACGGCGCCCAGCAGCACCTTCTGGTTGAAAGAAAGCCTGCCAAACCTGCTCTTAAAGCTGTCAATCTGTTCCTTGAATCCGTCCACCTGTCGACCTCAGATCCTTCGTTTGTCGTCGTCCATTCGCCCTCGGATGCCCAGGATCGGCCCTAGACGGGCATGCGCATGATTTCCTGGTAGGATTCCAGCAGCTTGTTCCTCACCTCCATCAGCAACTCGAAGGCCAGCTGCGACTCCCGGGCCGCGATCATCACGTCGTGGACCTCGGTCGTCCGCCCGCTGACCATGCCGTCGACCATCTCGTCACGCCGGGTCTGCAGGGCATCCACCTCGAGCATCGCGTCCTGGAGCTGCCTGGCGAAGCCGCCCTGGGCCGGGCCGGTGCTGCTGCCCACGCCGTAGGCCGAGCGCGGATCGACGCTGCCGAGGGCCTTGATGGTTCCGATCGCCATTTTTGGTCGCCTTTCCGGTCGCGGCGGGCCGGCCCGCCGCAGGTTCCGTCCTGTTTCCCCGTCGCGTCCTAGATCTTCAGGGCGTCGCTGAACATGTCCTTGGCCGTCTGCACGGCGCTCACGTTGGCTTCATAGGCCCGGCTGGCGGTGATCATGTCCACCATCTCGGTGATGGGATTCACGTTGGGCATGAGCACGTAGCCGCCCTCGTCGGCGTCGGGGTGGCCGGGGTCGTACACGACCCGGAACTCGGACGCATCCGGCGCCACGTCGACCGCGCTCTCGACGCCGCCCCCCGGCTCCACGGCCGATCCGATCGTCTCGGTCATGTGGGCCGGGTGGGTGCGGCTGAGCCGGCTGTCGTTGCCCAGGACGGTCTGCCGGTCGCGCACCTTCTCCCCGAGCACCTGCTCGAAGATGGCCCGCTGCCGCCGGTAGGGCGTGCCCTCGGCCGTCCGCGTCGTCTCGGCGTTGGCCAGGTTGCGGGAGACCACGTCCATCTTGGTCCGCTGTCCCCGCATGCCCGACGCGCTGACGCGAATCGAGCTGAAGAGTCCGTTGCCCATGTTCCGCTCCTTTCAGGCGCTACATGCGGCCCTTGATGGCGCCGCGCAGCATGGCGTAGCGCTGGCTGAGCAGCCGGGTCGCCATGCGGTAGCTGAGATCGTTCGTGGCCAGGGCCGTCATCTCGGTGTCGATGTCCACGTCGTTGACCCCGTTGTCGAACCCGCTCCGGGCATCCTCGACCTGGTCGCGGGTCGCCCCGATGTCCTGCCGACCGATGGGGATGTGGTTGCGGTGGGTGGTCGTGCCCCGCAGGCGCATCTGCTCGCTGTCGAGCATCTCCTCGAACTTGAGGCGCTGCGAGCGGTAGCCCGCCGTCTCGACGTTGGCGATGTTCTGGCTCGTCACCTCGTGCCGCCGCGCGTAGACGTCGACGGCCTTCTTGAGGGTGCTCAGATGAGCCTTGTTGAAGATGCCGGTGCTGATCATGGTCCTAACCCGGGATCTCGAGACCCATGTCGGTGTAGAGGTTCAGCTTGTTGCGCAGGGTGCGCACGCTGATGCCCAGCTCCTGGGCCGCCTGCGTGCGGTTGCCGCGCGTGTTCTCCAGCTTGCGCATGATGAGCTCGCGCTCCATGTCCTTGAGCGTCATGTCGTGGGACAGGCTCGCGGTGCGCTCCGTGGCGTCCATCTCCTCGCTCAGGCCCAGGATCTCCTCGTCGAGGGTCTCGGCGCCCGACAGGATCACCGCCCGCTCGATCACGTTCTGCAGCTGGCGCACGTTGCCGGGCCAGTCCAGGCGCATCAGGCAGCGCATGGCCGCCTCGGAGATCTCGAGCAGGGGCTTGTTGTTCTCGGCGCAGAAGTTCTGGCAGAAGTAGCTGGCGAGCAGCGGGATGTCGTCCTTGCGCAGGCGCAGCGGCACGATGCGCAGGGGGATCACGTTCAGGCGGAAATAGAGGTCCTCGCGGAAGTTGCGGGCCTTGATCTCCTCCTTCAGGTTCCGGTTCGTGGTCGCGATGATGCGCACGTCGGCCTTGGTGGCGTACTTGGCGCCCAGCCGCATGAACTCCCGCTCCTGCAGCACCCGCAGCAGCTTCGCCTGCATGGCGAAGGGCATCTCCGAGATCTCGTCGAGCAGCAGCGTGCCGCCGTCCGCCAGTTCGAACTTGCCCTGGCGCGCGCCCACGGCGCCGGTGAAGGCTCCCCGCTCGTAGCCGAAGAGCTCGGACTCGAGCAGGGCCTCGGGAATCGCCGCGCAGTTGATGCGGATGAACGGCCCGTCGCGGCGGCTGCCCGCCTCGTGGATCGCCCGGGCCACGACCTCCTTGCCGGTGCCGCTCTCGCCCTGGAGCAGGACGGTGCCCTTGCTGTCGGCGATCATCTCGATCTTCTCGCGGAGCTGCACCATGGCCGGATTGTTGCCCAGCAGGCCGCGCTGCTCCGAGCGCACGGCGATGTTGGTCCGCAGACTGGTGACCTCGGTCTTGAGCTTGGCCAGCTCGAAGGCGCGGGTGATGGCCAGGTCGAGCTGGTCCATGCCGAAGGGCTTGGTGAGGAAGTCCTGCGCCCCCTGCCGCACCGCCTCGAGGGCCAGTTCGATGGAGCCGAAGGCGGTCATCATGATGACGAGGGGCTGACCGGCGATCCCGCCGCGGATGTCCTGCAGGAGCTCGAGTCCGCCCCGACCGGGCATCTGCATGTCCGACAGGACGAGGTCGACGCCCCCCTGCCGCAGCACGGCCAGGGCCTCGGTCACGTTGCCGGCGCTCCGGACGTGGTACCGCCCCTTGAGCGAGGTGGTCAGGAAGTCCCGCATCGTCTGCTCGTCGTCGACCACCAGGATTGTGCGCTTGCTCGTCATCGCTCGCCTTTCTTCAGGTCTTCCGTGAACCCGGCCCGGAGGCCGGTCTCCGTTCGTCGCCTCGTTCAGGATCCGCTCGTCAGGGCCGTCGCCACCTCGACGGTGACCGTCGTGCCTTCGCCGGGCGTGCTGCGCAGGGCCCACGCCAGGCCGTACATGTCCAGAAGGGTCTCCACCCGGGTCAGGCCCACGCCCACGTGGTCGTCCTTGGTCGTCACGAAGGGGCCGGTCGCCTGGGCCAGCAGCTCCGGACCGATGCCCGGACCGTCGTCCCGCAGGGTCAGGGCCAGCCGTCCGGTGGGCTGCACCGCCGCCGTCACCTCGACCCGGACCCGGTGCGGGGTGCCGTCGGCGCCCTCGTGGGCGTTGCACAGCAGCTCGGTCAGCACGAGACACAGGTCGGCCCGCGGCAGGAGCAGGTCGCCGTGGGGCACCCGCCCGCTCAGCACCTGCAGGCCGGGGCACTTCCGCTCGCAGACGTCGAAGACGTCGCCGAGGAGGCGCGGCAGGTCGACGCCCACGTCCGGGTTGCCCCGGGGGGTCGTCAGGTCGCCGACCGAGCGGAAGATCTGCTCCATCTTCTCCACCTCGGAGATGATCTTGCGGGCCCACACCACCGCCGGGTCGTCGTCGACGGCCGGCGCCGCGATGAGGCTCGCGTAGCCCTTGATCCCGCACAGGCTGTTGCTCGTCTTGTGCAGGTAGCCCCGCAGCAGACGGCGGTCGCGGCTCGGGCGGCCGCTGCGCGGGAGGGTCGGTTCGGGGCAGGTCCGGGTCATCAGATCGCGCTCGCCTGTTCGATGAGTTCCATGTCGTTCTGCTCCTCGCAGGCGAGGATCTCCTCGATGAGCCCCGAGACGCCGTCCAGGGCCTGCTGCAGGCGCAGGCGGCCCGACCGCGAGAAGCCGTGGCGCCGCCGCTCCCATTCCTGCTTGTTGCGCTGCTCCATGCGCTCGAGGCGGCTGATCGTCTCCAGGCACTTCTTCTTCTGCTCGAGCACCCGCCGCACGTCGCCCAGGCTGCTGCCCGCGCGCACGAGGCGGCCCTGCTCCCGCGAAAGCTCCAGGACGCGGCCGTAGATCTCGGTCTCCTCGCGGTAGAGGTCGAGGAGCCGCTGCAGCAGTTCGCCCTCCGGCCGCACGGCGGCCGGGGCGCCCGGCTCAGGGACGGTAAAACTGTGCGACGCCATAGGGCTCGCCCTCCCCTTTGATGCGTTCCATTTCGCGGGCGATCTCCACCATGGCACAGGCCTGGTCCTGCCAGGCGCCGAAGCGCGTGCCCTCGCAGACTTCCTCGAAGCCCGCGCCGGCGCTCAGGTAGCGGTGCTCGATGAAGTCCAGACCGGCGAGCTGGTTCTTGCCCCACATGCGCAGGCGGCCCACCGCGCAGTCGGCCAGGGCGCGGTAGAGGCCGCGGGCCGTGTCGCTGTCGCCGAGCAGGAAGTAGTCGTCGGCCAGCGCGCTGAGCACCCAGCCGCGCTGGTGCTCGCTGAGACCGTGGCTGAGGCCACCGTCGCGCACGAGCACCCGCAGTTCGGCCAGCGAGGCGCTCGGCCGGCCCAGCCAGCCGAGGGCGTACGCGTGCCAGAAACGCAGGCGCGGCGTCACCACCTCGCGGTGCGCCTCGATCTTGTCCACCAGATGCTCGACCGAGTCGGTGTCGCGGGCCGTCAGCAGCCAGCGGTAGGCCAGGACGAGCTCGTCCTGGCGCCCGGTCAGGTCGTCGGTGCCGAGGGTGTTGGTCATCAGGGCGGCCATGGCCAGCGAGTCGTTGGCCGAGGCCGCGCAGGCCAGACCCTCGCGGGCGATCTCGTGACGGAAGCTGCCCGTCGAGTCGATCTCGGCCGCGACGCGGTACCAGACCAGGGCGCTGTCGTACTCGCTCAGGTTCACGTAGTTGCGGGCGTTGGCGAGGGCCATCAGGGTCGAGCTCAGATTGCCGCCGACCCGACCTGCCCCGCCGCGGGCATTCACCTCGGCCTCCAGTTCGGTCACGGCCTTGCTGATGCTCAGGTGCCGGTAGGGGCGCGGATCCGAGAGGTCCCAGGCCGGCGTGTCGAAGGGGTACAGGGGAGCCGCCTCCGGCAGTTCCGCCTCTTCGCGCGCGGCCACCGCGGTTTCCAGGGAGTGCAGCCACTGCAGGAAGCCGTCGCGCTCGGCCCCGCTCAGGGGTTCCGGCTGGGCGACCGCGGCCGCCGAGGCTCCGAGGGCCGCCAGCAGCACGAATGCCGCCAGGATGAGTTGAAGTTTGCTCGCGGTTTTTGACATGTTCCTTTGCGTCCCGCCGCTGAGGGTTGAATCCGGTCGAGACGCGGACCGCAAGGCCCGTGCCTCCGTTCAGGTTGCGGCCGGACCGGCGGCAAGATCTTCTCCTCCGGTTTTCGCGGGGGGCAAGAATGGGCCTGCGGGGGCGATTGAGGCCGGTTCGCGGCGGCGGGGCCCCGGCGGGGAACGAATCGCGGGAAAGGCGCCGATCCTCTCGAAACGGCCCGTGGGAGGCCGCGGCGAGCCCGCGGTGGCCAGATCGTGGTCAGCGGTGGGGAAGAAAAACTGGCGGCAAGATCTGCAGGCACCGCCGGGCCGGTCGCAAGAACGGGAGCGGCGCCCGGCCGCTCCCGTCCCCTCTCGTCACCGCGTCGGCGGCCGTACTCAGCCTTCGGCCTCGGCCGCCTTCGGGTCGTCGCCGTCGGCGTCGGCCGCCTCGTCGTACAGACGCAGCTTCTCGCGCAGGGTCTGGCGGCTGATGCCCAGCAGGCGGGCGGCCTTGCTCTTGTTGTTCTCGGTCATCTCGAGCGTGTACAGGATCTGCAGCCGCTCGACCTCCGACAGGGGCATCAGGCCCGTGGCCGTGCCGAAGGCCTGCTGGCGCGAGCCCGACCGCGGGTTGTGCCCCGCCAGGATGTGCGCCGGGAAGTGCGCCGGCGTGAGCTCCGCCGGTTCGTCGAGGATCATGATCCGCTTGAGCACGTTCTTCAGCTCGCGCACGTTGCCGGGCCACGGATACTTCTGCAGCATCTCCAGCAGGCCCGCGTCGATGGGCGCGGTCTGCAGACCCAGCTGGCCGTTGAACTCGCGGATGAAGGCGTTGACGAGGATCTCGAGATCCTGCGGGCGCTCGCGCAGGGGCGGCACCTCGATCTCCACCACCTGCAGGCGGTAGTAGAGGTCGTTGCGAAAGGTGCCCGACTCGATGGCTTCGCTCAGCTTGCGGTTGGTCGCCGCCACGATGCGGGCCTTCACCTCGTAGTCGTCCTTGCCGCCCACGCGCCGGAAGCGCCGGTTCTCCAGCACGCGCAGCAGACGACTCTGGAGCAGGATGCCCATTTCGCCGATCTCGTCGAGGAAGATCGAACCGCCGCCGGCCAGCTCGAAGAGTCCCTCCTTGGCGTTCTTGGCGTCGGTGAAGGCGCCCTTCACGTGCCCGAAGAGCTCGCTCTCGAGCAGGTTCTCCGGCACGGCGGCGCAGTTGATCTCCATGAAGCGGTCGCTGCTGCCCTGGCTCACCTCGTGGATGGCCCGGGCGATGATCTCCTTGCCGGCGCCCGACTCGCCCTGGATCAGGATCGAGGTGTCGTTGCCGCTGCGGCTGGCGCCGATCTTCTCGAGGATGTCGGCCACGCGCGCGAGCCCCGGACAGGACTTGATCATGCGCAGGTACTGGCCGTCCATGTCGGGCGCCGTGCGGGCGGCGGCGTGGGAGCGGACGGCGGGCTGCTCCTCCTCCGGTTCGGGTTCGGGCGCCTCGATCGCCACCGGGGCGGCGCGCAGGGCGGCGCGCACCTGCTTCTTGATGTCGCTCAGCTTGAACGGCTTCGGGATGAAGTCGTAGGCCCCGCTGCGCATGGCGCTGACGGCGGTGTCCACGTCGCCGTAGGCCGTCATCATGATCACCGGCGTGCTGTTGCCCTGGTTGCGCAGGGCCTGGAGGATCTCCAGCCCGCTGACGCCGGGCAGGCGCAGGTCGGTCACCACCAGGTCGTACACCTCGCGGTGGGTGCGGGCGAGGGCCTCCTCGCCCGATTCGGCGATCTCGGCGTCGTACCCCTCGGCCTGCAGCGACTCGCGCAGCGACTCGCGGATGGTGGCTTCATCGTCGACGATCAGGATCCTGGCGCTCATTCGGATTCCTCCTCCAGGGTGCGGCCGGCGCCGGCGTCCGCACCGGCGGCGCGCACGGCGCTCCGGTCGGCGACGCGGTCGGCGGCGGGCAGCAGCACCCGGAACACGGTTAGGTCGGCGACGCGATCGGCCATGATGTCTCCGCCATGGGCGACCACGATCTTGTGGCAGATGGAAAGGCCCAGGCCGGTGCCCGAGCTCTTGGTGGTGAAGAACGGTCGGAAGAGCTTGGCGGCATCGGACGCGGCGAAGCCCGGTCCGTCGTCGCGCACCTCGATGACGAGGCCCGGCAGGGCCTGCCGTTCGCCCGTGCGGGTGTCGGCCAGGCCGAGATTCGCGCTGGCACGGATGTCGAGTTCCACGCGGCCACCCGGCGGCGCGGCGTCGACCGCGTTGATCAGCAGGTTCAGCAGCACCTGCTTGATCTGGTTGCCGTCCACGGCGAGGATCAGGTCGGCCACGGTCTGGCCCGGGGCCAGGCCCGCCCACGCCAGGCGCACGTCCTTCTCCGCGGCCCGCGGCGCGGCGAGGTCGAGGACGTCGCGCGCCAGGGGCTGGAAGGCGGTCTCGGTCAGGCGCGGCTGGTAGGGCCGCACGAAGTTCAGCATGCGGGTGATGGTCTCGTTGATGCGCTCGACCTCGCCCGTGATGACCTCGATGTACCGCGACTTGGGATCGTCGGGCCCGAGGTGCTCGGCCAGGAGTTCGGCCTGGGCGCTGAGCCCCATGAGCGGGTTGCGGATCTCGTGGGCCAGGGTCGCGGACATCTCCACCAGGCCCTCGAGCCGATCCGACCGCAGCCGCTCCGCCTCGAGCTGGCGCGAGTCGCGCAGATCCTCGGCCACGACCACCAGCCAGGTCTCGTCGCGGACCCGTCCCGGCATGAGCGACGACTGCAGCAGCACCGGGATCCCGCTGCCGTCCCCGCGCAGGATCTCCCCCTCGCCCCGGAAGGTGCCGCCCCGGGCGTCGCGCAGCACCGGCAGCACCAGGCCCCCGTGGCCATCCAGGCGCAGCCGGGCGTCGGCCAGCAGCTCCGGGCCCGACGGCACCGTTTGGCCCTCCGGCGCACCGCCCCGGCCGCGGCCGACGCGGAAGAGGAAATCCTCCGGCGCCATGTCGGGCGCGCCCCGCCCGGTCAGCATCTCCTGGCCCGAGCGGTTGCAGTACACCGTCCGCCCCGCCTCGTCGAGCACCCAGATCGACGAGCGCACCGTCTCGAGCACGCGCGCGTTGAAGGCGCCGATGTCCCGGATGCGGTCGAGCATCTGGGCTCCGGCCACCTCTTCGGACAGCACCACCTGCACGGCCTGCAGGAAAGGCAGATACCGCGCCGCCACCGCATCGCGGGCGTCGGGACTGACGAAGAGCAGCAGCAGGAAACCGAGCCGGATCTCCTGGTGCTCCAGCGGCAGGGCGATGATGCGCCGCCCCTGCTCCCCGGCGCCGCTGCCGGGCGGGCTCACGCGGAACACGCCGGGGGCCATGATGCTCTCGGCCACCGCCGCGTCGACCTCGTCCTGCAGGTTCACGAGCACCTTGTCCCAGGCGGTCTCCTCCCACTGCCAGGTCTGGCGCGGACTGTAGCCGCCGCCCGGAGCCGAACGGAGGATCAGGGCCGCTCCGCCGGCGCCCACGAATTCGGTCAGGTTCTGCAGGATCTCGCGCAGGACCTCGTCCCAGTTGCCGGCGTTGCTCAGCTCGCGCCCGAAACGGTACAGCAGGCTGAGCTCGGCCATGGCGTCGGTGAGCTGGCGGTTGGCCGCCTCGAGACTCTCGCGCGCACCCATGAGATCGCCCACGGCTCCCGCGTCGCCGCCGCCGAGCTGATCGCGCAGATGGCGCAGCAGCTGGCGCGTCTGGCCGCTGGTCTCGAGGATCAGATGGGTGTGATGGCGGAACTCGAGCCGGCGTTCGGCCCGCAGGAGCATGTTCACCCAGGCGGGCTGGTCCAGGGGCACCGAGAGCGCGTCGAAAAGGCCGACCCGGAAGAAGCGCACGAGCAGGCGCCCGTCGAGATTGCCGTGGATCAGGACCGGCAGCAGCGGCCGGCGCAGTTCGGCGAGGGCTTCGAGCCAGGACACGAGGGCGTCACCGCCGTCCTGTCCGGCGAAGGCATCCTGGTGGAGGAAAACGAGGGAGCCGGCGACGGAACCGGAAGCGTCGGCCGAGATCTCGGCCAGGGCCGCGCCCGGATCGGCACAGACGCGGCCGTCCCGTTGGCGGGCCAGCTCGGCGGTGTGCTCATCCCAGGGCCCGATCAGCCAGGATCCCCCCGGCAAGGGCCCCGGCAGCCGGAAGATCCGGTTGTCCAGCATCGTGTGTTGCCATCCCGTGTGAGGGCTTGTCGCGCTCCATCGCGGTGACAACTGTAAAGATATTTACCAGTGAAATCAACGAGAAAAAGCGGGATTTCCCGACGAAATCCCCGCTCCGGGCCGTCGAGCGACCGCCCGGCGCCCTAGAGCAGGTTCGTGCCGCCGAACAGCCCCGCGAGGCCCTCGGCCACGCGTTCACGCACCTCGTCGGTGCGGTAGTAGCCGTTGTGGAGCCTCTCCCGCGCCAGGGCGACCTTGTCGGCCCGGATCTCCTCCAGCTGGCCCAGGGCCTCCCGCCCCGCATCGACCGCCAGCCGCAGATCCATCATGCGCAGGGCCGCCGCCGAGATCTCGGCCGTGTCGCCGCCCCGCGGGGGCGTCTCCACCGGCACGTCGGCGCCGCTCTGCTGGCGGGCGCGCTTCTGGCCGTCCACCTTCTCCTGCTGGCGGGACTGTTCCAGGAGTCCCTGCCTCAGCAGGGGCGACCCGTTGACCTTGTCCATTGCCATATTCGACCTGCCTCGATTTCCACCGTTTCCGGGGCGGGGCCATTCCCGTCCCGGATCATTACCGGAGACCCTTGCAACGATGGTGCCGAATTCTGTAGTGCCCGTTGGCACGCTCCTGCCCGCGGGCGGCAAAACCGGTCGGATTTGCCGCTGCGGGACGAATCTGCCGCCTCCGGACTCCCGGGAAACGCGCCCCGCCAGGCGGTCGGACGGGGTCCGCCGGGCCATTGTAGCAGGTTCGCCCGGCGGAGGGGCGGTCGATTCCTGACCAGGGACCGGAGCTACCCCGCCGCGGCCGCACCGGCCAGGGCGGCCAGCTCGGGATCGGCCGGAAAGAGACGCCGCGCTTCGGCCAGATAGCCAGCGGCCTCGGCGGGGCGACCGGCCTGCCGATGCAGGCGCACGGCCGCCACCCAGCCGGTCCGCAGGGCGGGCCAGGTGCGCACCGCCGCATCGACCTGGGCGAGCCCCGCATCCACCTCGCCCCCCTGGACCAGGATGGCCGCCAGGAGCAGGCGCGCGGGCTGGCCTTCCAGATGGGCCGGGAACTCGCGGACCGTCCGCTCGAGCAGCCGCCGCGCGAGGTCGGGGTGGCCCTCGGCCACCAGCTGGACCGCCAGCTCGTGGCGGGCCTTCGGATCGCGCGGCCGCCGGGCCACCTTCAGGCGCAGCAGGCGGGTGTAGCGGGCGTTCTTCACCTGCAGCCTCTCCCCCTGCACCAGATGCCCCTCGTGGTGGATGGCCACGTCGCAGGGACGCAGAGCCAGTCCGGCCCGGGCCACGGCCGCATCCGGCACCTCGTGCACCAGTCCCTCGTAGCGGATGCCCAGACCGAGAGGAAACAGGCGGCAGGTGAGATTCGGGCGGTAGGCGGTGGCGCCGTCCGGGGCCCATGGCGTGCCGGGCGCGACGGGAACGGCGTGGGCGCCGTCGGCATCCCGACAGTAGTTGCGCTGCTCGAAGACCCAACCTGCGGGCGCGGTCAGGCAGGCCCGCACGGCGTCGAATTCGTCCGGGGCGATCCACTCGTCGCAGTCCAGGACGAGGGCCCAGTCGCCGCGGGCCCGGCCGAGGGCCGCATTGCGCGCGGCGGCGAAGTCGTCACCCCATGCGATGGCGGTGACCCGCGCTCCGGCGGCGGCCGCCACGATCGGCGACTCGTCGCGTGAGCCGGTGTCCACGACGACGGCCTCGTCCCAGAGGGGCCGGTGGTGCGACAGCAGCCGCTGCAGTTGCGGCGCCTCGTCCCGGGCGATGACGACCAGGCTGAGGCGGGGTGGTCTGGGGCCTTTGGCGATGCGCTCGATGAGGCGACTCCCGGTCAGGGCCCGGCGGACTCGCCGCCGGCCCGGATGATGGTGCGCAGGCGGTCGGCGACCGCCCGCATCTCGTGCCATTGCGGACAGAGAGCGACCAGCCGCTCGGCGGCGCCGAGCGCGTCGCCGAGGTGCCGGCGATGGCTGTGCACGCGCACAGCTTCCTGCAGCAGGCGCGGGTCGTCGCCGCCGCCGTGGGCCGCCGCGTCCCGCAGGAGGCTTTCCGCCCGCTCCCAGTCCTCGTCGTCGGCGGCGCCGCGCACGGCCGCGAGGTGGGCGGGCAGGAAAGCCGGATCCCGCCGCAGGGCTTCCCGCAGCAAATCCCTTGCCGCTTCCGCCGCGCCGGACTCGCGCCGCAGCCGGGCCAGCAGCACCAGGCCGCGCACGACCGGCCGGCGGCCCCCCGACTCGGCAGCCAGGGATTCGAGCACCGGCAGCGCCCGCGGCGCCTCGCCGTCCTCGATCAGCACCGTCGCCCACTCGAGACGGGCGGCCGCATCGTCCGGATCATCGGCCAGCTTCAGGGCGACCAGGCGGCGATAGCGTTCGCGCCGGGCGGCGTTGGCCTCCGCCCCACCCGCGAAGCCGTAGTGATGGACCGGCACGTCCAGCGGCCGCAGGGCCAGGCCGGCGCGCTCGACGGCCGGCAACACCGACTCGTGCACCCGCCCGCTGAAGCGCAGGTCCGCGCGAAGCGGAAACAGCCCCACCCGGCGGGCGACGAAGTAACCCGCCTGGCCGGCCTCTTCCGCGGGGTACCGTCCGGAAACCGGGCGCCATTCCAGATGCTCGCGGCCGCAGTAGTTCCACGTCTCCTGCAGCCAGGCCGCCGCGCCCGTCTCCGTCGCGGCCCGCACGGCGGCGAAGTCCCGCGCGGCGATCCGTTCGTCCGCATCGAGGAACAGCACCCAGTCGGTCCCCAGGGCGTCGAGCCCCGCATTGCGCGCGGCGGCGAAATCGTCGCGCCAGGGATGTTCCACCACCGCCGCGCCGGCCTGCCGGGCTACGGCGGCGGTGCCGTCGACCGAGCCCGTGTCCACCACGAGCACCGCGTCGGCCAGGCCGCGATGGTGGTCCAGCAGGGGCCCGAGTCGCTCCGCCTCGTCCCGCACGATCAGGGTCAGGCCCAGGCTCATACCGAATCGAACCCCCACACGGCCAGAGTCAGGGCGCCCGCCACGGGTTGGCCCTCGTCGTCGACGCCGCCCAGCACGGCCACCGGATCGCCCATGTCGCGCGGCGCTCCCGCGCCCGCGGCCTGCAGGTACCGCCCCAGGCCGTCCGGCGCCAGGATCGCCCAGCAGCCCGAAGGGACCGTGCCCCACCCCGCCCCGCAGCGACCGAGGGGCTGAAGGATCTGCTCCGCCCCGGGCGGCACGAGCACATGCTGCGCCCAGCCCCGCGCCCGGGCCGCCGCCAGGAGCGGCACCACCAGACCCACCGGCCCCGACCATTCCGTGACGTAGCCGGGGAAGTCGGCGCCCTTGCCGCAGAAGACGGCGGCGACCGCGCCGCCCCCCTCGCCGGCGGCGACCAGGCCGCGGGTGCCCGGCATGGTGTACAGCGTCGCCGCGTCGCCCGGCGCGCGGATCGTCCGCAGGGAGTGGCGGTCGTACAGCGCGGCCACCGCGTCGGCATCGCCGGGCGCGAACGGCCGGGCGACGAAGCCGGCGGGCAGTTCGGTGGGCAGGTCGGCCTCGGCCAGGTCGACGTGCCGTTCCCAGCCGGCGGGAGCGAATCCCCGTCCGGCATAAATTTCCGGTCGGTCGGTCCAGAGCACCGCGAGCGGCACATTTTTCCCCCGCAAGCGCGTCAGCAGGGCGTTCTGCAGGGCCGTGCTCACGCCGCGACCCCGGTATTCCGGATGCGTCACCACCGAGCCGACGCCCGCTACGGGCACCTTCCCGGAAGTCGTTGAGTATTCCCTTATTAGGCAGGCGATGCCGCCGGCCAGACGGCCGTCGGGTGCGGTCGCGGCGAGGGTCCAGGCCGCGTTGGCGGGGCTGAGGATGAGGGGGAAATCGTCCCACGCATGGGTTTTTGCACGGTCTGGCCTGATCTCTGCATCGACGAGGTCGAGAAACTCGGCGTGGCGTTCCGGGGTGATCGTGGCAATGTGCATGGTCGCTCCGCGGGTGGTCGAACGGCTGACCGGACTGTACGGCGCGACCGGGACGATGGGCAAGTTGCAAAATCTTGGGCACGACCGCGCCCCCGCGTCCGGGCAGGATACCGGTTCCCGGGACGGTCAGGTCACGGAGGAAACACGATGGGTCTTCGCGTCAATACCAACGTCGCTTCGCTGAACGCGCAGCGGCACCTGTACAACACGACCACGCGCTTCGGCAAGTCCATGGAGCGTCTGAGTTCCGGTCTGCGGATCAACCGCTCCGGCGACGACGCGGCCGGTCTGGCCATCAGCGAGAGCCTCAAGTCCGACATCCGCGCGCTGCAGCAGGCCAGCCGCAACGCGGCCGACGGCATCTCCCTCGTGCAGACGGCCGAAGGGTCGCTCGACGAGGTCAACAACATCCTGCTGCGTCTGCGGGAACTGGCCGAGCAGTCGGCCACGGAAACCCTCGGCGAGGAGGAGCGCACCTACCTGGACGCCGAGTTCCAGGAGCTGCTCGACGAGATCAACCGCATCAGCGCCACGGCCGAGTTCAACGGCATCAAGCTGCTCGACGGCACGGCCCTGCAGCTGCGGGTGCAGGTCGGCATCGGCACCGATGCCTCGACCAGCGCCGTCACGATCGACCTCACCCAGGCCATGAGCGCGTCGGCCCTGAACCTGACCGCCGGCACCCTGAGCATCGCCGGCACCAACGGCGACGCGGCCCGCGCGGCCATCGGCAACATCACGGCCGCCACGGGCACCGTCAGCTCCATGCGCGCCGATTTCGGTGCGGCCCAGAACCGGTTCGAGACCTCGATCCGCAACATCGGCATGACGGCGGAGAACCTCTCGGCCGCCAACAGCCGCATCCGCGACGTGGATGTGGCCCTCGAGACCTCGACCATGACCAGCCTGCAGATCCTGCAGCAGGCCGGCGTGTCGATCCTCGGCCAGGCCAACGCCACCAGCCAGCTGGCGCTGAACCTGCTGCAGGGCTAGCCCGCCGCGGGGCACCGCCCGACTTTTTGCACAGCCCAGGGCCGCCGGGAGCCGACGCTTCCGGCGGCCCGCCCGGCGCCGCGCCTTCCCCCGCCCGACCACTCCGAAAAATTTTTCCGCGGCGCTAAAGTTTTCTATAAAGCGCCCCGCGAACCCGCCGAACACCCCCATGTCACGCGAAGGCAATCGCCCGTCGAAAGGACTCGACGGCCCCCGATTCAGGTGACAGACAACCTCACCTGCTTCGGCGGGAAAAACCAGACCCAGCACGTTTTCAAGGAGGAAAACCATGGGCATCCGCATCAATACGAACGTTTCTTCCATCAACACCCGTCGCCACCTCGCCAACTCCACCATGCAGTTCACCAAGAGCATGGAGAAGTTGAGCTCCGGTCTGCGCATCAACCGCGCGGGCGACGACGCGGCCGGCCTCGCCATCAGCGAGAGCCTGAAGTCGGACATTCGGGCGCTGGACCAGGCCGCCCGCAACGCCGCCGACGGCATCTCCCTCATCCAGACCGCGGAAGGCTCGCTGGACGAGGTCTCCAACATCCTGCTGCGCATGAAGGAACTGGCCGAACAGTCCCTGAACGGCACCCTGTCGGACACGGACCGCGGCTACCTGAACAGCGAGTACAACGCGCTGCAGTCGGAGATCACGCGCATCAGCGACGGCGTCGACTTTAACGGCGTCAAGCTGCTGGACGGCACCGGCGGCTCGGTCAACATCCAGGTCGGCATCGGCACCACCGCCAGCGACAGCGTCGCGGTGAACCTGGGCACGGACACGGACGCCACCGCCCTCGGCCTGACGACCGGCGTCGACTCGGCGACCAATGCCTCCACGGCCATGGACCAGATCGACACCGCCATCCGCTCGGTCGTCAGCGCCCGCGGCAACTTCGGTGCGGTGCAGAACCGCCTCGAGGCCTCGATCCGCAACATCAACATGACCTCGGAGAACCTCTCGGCCGCCAACAGCCGCATCCGCGACGTGGACGTGGCCAGCGAGACCTCCCGCATGACCAGCTACCAGATCCTGCAGCAGGCCGGTGTGGCGATGTTGGCGCAGGCCAACATGACCACCGGCCTGGCCATGTCCCTGCTCGGCGGCTAGGCGCCGGGCACGGAGCCGGGGACCGCCTGAAGGGGCGGCCCCCGGTCCAACCAGAGGGCCCGTCCGCGGGCCCACCCAACGGCCCGGCCACATGGACGTGGGCGGGAACACTCAAGGAGGAATGATATGGGTATCCGTATCAACACCAACGTCTCGTCGATCAACACGCGCCGACACCTCGCCACTTCGACCGTGATGTTCGGCAAGTCGATGGAGAAGCTCAGCTCCGGTCTCCGGATCAACCGCGCCGGCGACGACGCGGCCGGTCTGGCCATCAGCGAAAGCCTGAAGTCGGACATCCGGGCCCTGGACCAGGCCGCCCGCAACGCCGCCGACGGCATCTCCCTGATCCAGACGGCGGAAGGTTCGCTGGACGAGGTCTCCAACATCCTGCTGCGCATGAAGGAGCTGACCGAGCAGTCCCTGAACGGCACCCTGTCGGACACGGACCGCGGCTACCTGAACAGCGAGTACAGTGCGCTGCAGTCGGAGATCACGCGCATCAGCGACGGCGTCGACTTCAACGGCGTCAAGCTGCTGGACGGCACCGGCGGTACGGTGAACATCCAGGTGGGCATCGGCACCGGCGGCTCGAACCAGGTGGCCGTCAACCTGGCGGGCGACCGGGACGCGACGGCCCTCGGCCTGACCACCGGCATCGATTCGGCCACCAACGCCACCTCGGCCATGGGCCAGATCGACACCGCCATCGCGACGGTCGTCAGCGCCCGTGGCGCCTTCGGTGCGGTGCAGAACCGGCTCGAGGCCTCGATCCGCAACATCAACATGACGAGCGAGAATCTCTCGGCCGCCAACAGCCGCATCCGCGACGTGGACGTGGCCAGCGAGACCTCGCGCATGACCAGCTATCAGATTCTGCAGCAGGCGGGTGTGTCCATGCTGGCCCAGGCCAACATGACCACCGGTCTGGCCATGTCTCTGCTGAGCTAGCACGGGCCGACGCACGGGGGCGCCCCCCAGTCGTCTCCACGCGCCGGCTTCTGAAGCGGCCGCCCCCTGCGGGGGGCGGTCGTTTTTCGTTGTGGTGACGCCACTTGTGTTATCATATGCAGTTTTTCCGTAGTTTTTTACAAATTGTGCTAAAGTTATCCGCACCATATGCCGAAAACTTTCTCACCGAACCGCACTTTTTGCGTTTTGGACTCAAGAAAGGAGCCTCTCAGGCAAATCCCGGACATGAGGTCCGGCTGAGGGCAAGGACGTCCCGCATCGCATTTCAAGGAGGAATGTCATGGGAATCCGCATCAACACCAATATCAGCTCCCTGAACACCCAGCGTCACCTGGCCAAGAACTCCGTTTCCTTCCAGAAGAGCATGGAGAAGCTGAGCTCCGGTCTGCGCATCAACCGTGCGGGCGATGACGCGGCCGG
Organism: bacterium; assembly: GCA_020440705.1. NCBI lineage: Bacteria > bacterium. The sequence goes on from JAGRNP010000035.1 coordinate 22,565, forward strand.
TCTGGCCATCAGCGAGGGCCTGAAGGCCGACATCCGCGCCCTGGACCAGGCGGCCCGGAACGCGGCCGACGGTATCTCCCTCGTGCAGGTCGGTGAAGGCGCCATGGACGAGGTGTCGAACGTGCTGCTGCGCATGAAGGAACTGGCCGAGCAGTCGCTGAACGGGACCCTGTCCGACACGGACCGCGGCTACCTGAACAGCGAATACAGCGCTCTGCAGTCCGAGATCACGCGCATCAGCGACGCCACCGAGTTCAACGGCGTCAAGCTGCTGGACGGCACCGGCGGCACCGTCAACATCCAGGTCGGCATCGGCACCGGCGGCTCGAACCAGGTGGCCATCACCCTGAGCGGCGATCGCGACGCGACCGCCCTGGGCCTGACCACCGGCATCGACTCGGCGACCAACGCCACCACGGCGATGGGCCAGATCGACACCGCGATCGCGACCGTGACCTCGGCGCGTTCCGGCTTCGGTGCGGTGCAGAACCGCCTGGAGAGCTCGATCCGGAACATCAACATGACGGCGGAGAACCTCTCGGCCGCCAACAGCCGGATCCGGGACGTGGACGTGGCTTCGGAGACGTCGAAGATGACCAGCTACCAGATCCTGCAGCAGGCGGGCGTGTCCATGCTGGCCCAGGCCAACATGACCAGCAGCCTGGCGATGGCCCTGATGAGCTAGTCGAGAACGGGGCCCCGCTCCGGCGGGGCCCCACCCCGATCAACGGAAGGAAGTGGGGGTTGAAACCATGGCGACGCTCAGCATTCCGCAGGGAGGCCTCGAGAGCCGAATGACCCACCCCGCCGACGGGACCGCTCCCGTCGCCGCGGAGCAGGGCGTCCGGACCGCGCCTGCTCCCGGGACGGCCCCCCCGGCCCGGGCCCGCCAGCCCGAGCCGGATCCGCCGGCCCCGAAGGAACCGAAATTCCCGAGCCTCGACGAGACGAAGCGGCTGGCCGCCGAGATGCAGGAAGCCCTCAGCAGGGCCAGCAGGGAACCCCTTACCGTGGATTTCCGCGCGGACGAGCGGCACAACGGCTACGTCCTGGAGATCCGGAACAAGGAGGGCGACCTGATCCGGCAGTTCCCGCCGGAAAAAGTCCTAAACCTGCGCAGCAAACTGGACGAACTGTCGGGTGTGGTCGTGGACGAGACGACCTGACCCGACGGAGCCCGGACAGTGTCGACGGAACGACCAACCGACTGAACTGGGGAGCAGGACATGCCTACCGTCAACTTTTCCGGCCTGGCGACCGGCCTGGACACGGGCAGCATCATCAGCCAGCTGGTGGAGCTCAAGCGTGCGCCGATCTACAGGTTGCAGAGCCGCCGCACGGGCTACGAGAACCAGAAGAAGGCGCTCGACACCCTGAAGTCGAAGCTCGTCGCCCTCCAGGACGCGGCCAAGGCCCTCGACACCGCCAACGAGTTCTCCTCCCTGAAGACCACCGTCGCCAACGAGGACGCCCTGACCGTCACCGCCGGCAGCGGCGCCGCCGCCGGGACCTACGAGATCGAGGTCCTGCAGCTCGCCCGCGCCCAGAAGACCACCTCCCAGGGCTACGATTCGAAACTCAACGGCGTCGGCGGCGGCGTGCTCTCGTTCACCGTGAACGGGGAGACCACCGACCTGGACCTGGGCGCCGGCGTCTCGCTCGAGCAACTCGCCGAGCGCATCAACAACGACGTGGCCGGCGTCGGGGCCTCCATCGTCTTCGACGGGTCCGCCACCGGCGGCTACCACCTGGTCCTGAGCGCGGCCGAGGCCGGCACCGCCGGCGCCTTCTCGGTCGACGCGAGCGGCATGAGCGGCGGCATCACCCCCATCCTGACCACCGACGTGGACCACACCGCCCGCGACGCCAGCCTGCGCGTCGACGGCATCGACGTCGTCGCCTCGAGCAACAACCCCAGCGACGTGATCAGCGGCCTGACCCTGAACCTGCTCGCCGAGGGCGAGGGCATGACGACCGTCACGGTCGGAACCGACACCGACGGCATCGCCGAGAAGGTGCAGACCCTGGTCGACAAGTACAACGACCTGTTCAGCTACGTCACCGAGCAGTCGGGCGCCGAAGGCACCCTGCGCGACAACCCCTCCCTGCGCTCGGTGGCGAGCCGGGTGGAGAGCATCTTCACGACGGCCCTGTCCGGCGGACTCGGCGACGTGAGCCTCTTCTCGCAGGTGGGCATCACGCGGGGCGACGCGCGCCAGATCAAGTTCGACAAGGAGGACTTCGCCTCGGCGCTGGAGAACGACTTCGGCAGCGTGCGCGACTTCTTCATCGAGCGCGACGGCAATCTCGGCAAGACGTACCTCATCGACCAGGCCGTCGAGGACATGACCGACTCCATCGACGGGCTCTTCCGCATCTCCAACGACGCGCTGAACAAGAAGATCGACTATGCGGACCAGAGCATCGAGCGCTACGAGCGCAGCATCGAATCGTATCAGCTGACGCTGGAACGCCGCTTCACGGCCATGGAGCAGATGGTCAGCCAGTTGCAGGCCCAGGGCAACTACCTGACCAGCGTCATGTATTCGCAGTAGACCGCGACGAGGATCCAAGGGAAGGCAGGACCAGGACAATGTACACCGCACAGGGCGTGCAGGCCTATCGGCAGACGGACATCAGTTCCATGACCAGGGAGAAGCTGATCGTCCTGCTCTACGAGAAGATCGTCAGCGACCTCCACGAGGTGCAGGCGGCCATCGGGCAGAACGACCGCATCGCCATGACCCAGCGGGCCAACCACTCGCAGCGCATCATCAGCGAACTGCGCAACGCGCTGGACCACAGCATCGGCGGGGACATCTCCCGCAACCTCGAGGCCCTCTACGACTACCTCTTCCACCAGCACCTCGAACTGCTGGTCGACCAGGACCCCAGCCACGTGCGCAACTGCCTGCGGGTGCTCGAGCCCCTGCTCGACGCCTGGCGGCAGGTGCCGGTGGGGACCGGCGAGAAGGCCGCCCGCGAGCACGCCCGCGGCGAGCTCGTGCCGCCGCCTGGCCCGAATCGTGCTTCCGATCCGGCGACCACCCCGTCCTTCGACGGGACCGGCGCGCCGCATCCTCTCCCGGCCGAGGAGACGGAGGCGGCTGCCGCCGGCAAGCCGTCCGAACTCGTCACCTACTCGGCCTGACCATGGACCTGCACTCCGCCATCGCCACCGCGCTGGATCTGACCGGCGCCCTCGCCGACGCCCTCGCCGAGAGCCGTCTCGACGACTGCGCCGACCTGCTGCCCCGGCGCGGCGACGCCATGGCCGCCTTCGCGGCGGCCCACGAGGCCGCCGGTCCCGCCGAGCGGGAGGCCTGCCGGACCGTGCTGGAGGCCCTCGCGGCGGCCGACGGCCACCTGCAGCAGAGCGCCCGCTCCGCCCGCGACGCCGCCGGGGTCGCCGTGCGCAGCCGTCTGGGCGCCGCGCCGCGGCCCGGCCTGGACAGCGACGGCCCCCCGGCCTGCCTCGACCGCAAGGTCTGACCTCCGCCCCAGCCGATACGAGAAAAGCTCCCGTCAGGGAGCCTTTCCTATTTCAACAAGTTGCGCAGGCGAGTTAATCTTTTGGATTATCGTTCCCATTTTTTCGGGCCTTGCGCCGGATCGCGTCCATATCGACCGCATCGGAGGCCGCGGCGCCCAGGGTCGTGCTCTTGATCTCCTCGTAGATCTCGTGGCGATGCACGGGGATCGACCGGGGTGCATCGATGCCGATCTGCACCTGATCGCCCCGGATGTCGACGATCATGATGGAGATCTCGTCTCCGATCATGATCTTCTCGTTCCGCTTGCGACTGAGTATGAGCACGGGACCTCCCTGTCCTGTCTCCGGAGCGCGACTGGGTTCTGCCGGCCGCAGGCGGCCGGCGGCTCCGGGCTGGGCTACACGCCGACCGTCTCCGGTTTCTCTTGCCCGGTCGCGGCCGCCGTGTCGGCGGAAACCTGTTCCGTATCGGCATTTTCCGCGCTTTCGCCACCCACGGCAAGCCCAAATTTGAAGTAATTGATCTCCTGGCGCAGGCTGTAATCCTCGGTATCGAGGGTCAACTGGGCCCCCCGACGGGTGTTCGAATCGACGATGAGGGGCGCCATCAGGTTGCCCGTCACCTTGTCCCCGCCCGGATGGATCGTCGTGATGATCAGGGTCGCCAGGTCGTCCAGGCTCGCATTGCCCAGGCGCCGCCGCGTGGGCTCGCCCACCGGGAATTCGTACTCGTCGTGGAAGAGGTAGGCCTGGGTCACGGGGAAGCCGAAATCCCCCCGGTCCAGGGACTGGAACCACTTCATGGGCAGTTCGTCGCCCATTTCGAGCATCAGCCAGTTCCGCAGATCGGGCATGCCGACCAGCCCCTCGGGCAGGTGGATGACATCGTCCTGGCGGTAGTCCAGGTCCCCGAATCGAACGGTCGTGAATTTCGGCATCGCAGGCTCCTCGGTTCCGGTCGCGACGGCTCCTACCCCGTCCGGCCGCATGGTTAACGCAGGAATTGCATCAGGTTCGTCTGGTACAGCTTGCTGGTCACCAGCAGGCTCGCCTGGTAGCTCGTCTCGGCGCGGCTGAGGTCGGCGGCGACCTGGGCCACGTCCGCATCCTGTTCGAGGGAGAGGTTGCTGCGCAGGCGTTCGTCGCGCTGGCGCAGCAGGGTCTCCGACCAGTCCAGATCCGTCTGGCGGCCACCCGTCGTCATCAGGAGCTGGTAGACGGTGTCCTCGATGGCCGTCAGCTCGTTGATCGCCCCGAAGATGGCGTCCTTGTCGCCGGCGACCAGGGCCGCCCGCAGATCCTCCATCATGCCGAACAGGCGCACCGGCGAGCCGTTGCCGGCGATGCCCAGCGCCGTGGCGGTGTTGGTCGCGTCGCCGTTGGAGATCACGAAGAGCTCCGGGCTGCTGCCCACCACGACGAGCTGGCTGTCCTTGACCTGGATCTCCATGCCCGGCACGGCGCCGTTGAAGATGGTGCGGATGTCGCCGAGGGTCGCGGCGGTGCTCAGGTCGACGTTGTAGGTCGTTCCCTGCCAGGCCACGTCCACCACGCCCAGGGGCAGGCTGCCCGCCAGGGCCTCGATGTCGGCGAGCAGGGTGGTCTCGTCGGCGGCCGGCCGGATGTCCCGCCCGGTCATCTCGCTGCCCATGGTCGTGGCGTTCAGGCCCAGCGAGGCCGCGGTCGTGCCGTCGCCGACTTCCGAGACGGTCAGCGGACCGGTGCCCGTCAGCTGCAGCGAGGAGCCGTCGGGACTGATCGCGGCGGTGACGGCGCCGCCGGTGACGGTCCCGATCTCGGCCAGGACGTCGCCGATGGTCGTGGCGCTGGTGAGGTCGACCTGCCAGGCGTTCCCGGCGCCGTCGGCGATCACGATGCCGCCGGCGGTCCAGCCCTGGCCCAGGTCGAGGTCCGTCAGCAGCGTGCCGGCCTGCAGGCGGGGCGCGATGTCGGTGCGCCCGCCGAGGGTCGAGCTCTGGGTGCCCATGAAGACCTGGCCGGGGACGTTGACGGCCATGGTCGTGTTGGGCCCGGTGCGGCTCTCGATCAGCTCGTTGTCGCCCTGGTAGACGACCGAGCCGCCGCTGCGCACGAAAGGCGGCGTGCCGGTGGACCGGCCCGAGAAGATGTAGTTGCCCTCGACCGTCGTGTTCAGCACGTCCATGAGGCGATCGACGAGGGTTTCGACCTGGATCACCGTCGCCCCCATGCTGGTGGGCGTGGCGAGGGCCGACGACTCCCGCATGGAGAGCTCCCGCACCTCGGCGAGGACCTCGGAGATGTTCTGCAGCGCCACGTCGGTGGCGTCGACGATGATCCGGCTGCGGGAGACGTTCTTGACGTACTCCTCGTTGTTGGCGATGAGCGCGTTGTAGCGCTGGATGGTGCTGACGGCACGCGGGTCGTCGGCGAAGCTGTTCACCCGCCGCATGGACCCGGCCATGCGCTGCTGGCGCAGCATCTCGCCGAGGCTGCGGTTGAGGTCCCCGATCAGGATCGAGGAGAGATAGCTGTCGGTGACGCGGATGGCCATGCCTGCTCCTCTACACCATGCTCATGAGGGCGTCGTACATCTCCTGCACCGTGGAGATGACCTTCGCCGCCGCGTTGTAGGCGTTCTGGTACTTCACCATGTTGGCGCCCTCCTCGTCGAGGCTGACGCCGGCCACCGAGGCCAGCTTCGTCTCGAGGGAGGCCACCACGTTGGTCTGGTTCTCCACCAGGAACTCGTAGCTGGCCCGGTTGCTGGCCACGTCGATCAGCACCGACCGGTAGCGGTCGCTGACGGTCTGTTCGCCGCTGCCGTCGGCGCTCACGTTGGCCAGGTTCGCGATCTCCAGGGCGATCGTGTTGTCGCCGATCTCGTCGGTGCGCCCGGTGGCCACCAGGGTGCTGTCCAGGGCGATGGCCGTGTTCACCTCGATGGTGTGCATGCTGTCGCCGGTGAAGAACACCAGGCCGCTGCTCGAGAGGGTGCGGCCCTGGGTATGGAGGCTGTTGACCTCCTGGATCATCTTGGCCGCGACCGCGTCGAGCTTCTCGCGCACGCCGCGCACCTGCACGTCCCGGCTCTCGAGCAGCCCCTGCAGGCGGCCCGGACTCAGGTTCACGTCGCGCAGGGTGCCCTCGGTGACGATCACCATCTCGTAGTTGCCGTTCTCGCCCTGGCGGTAGGTGCTCGTGAACTCGCTCACCCGGTCGCGGGTGACCATGGTCCGCCCGGCCAAGATGACGTCCTTGGAGCCGTCCTCCCGCTCGAGGATCGACACCTCGGCGATCTTCGAGATCTCGGTGATGAGCAGGTCGCGCTGGTCGCGCAGGTCGTTGGCCGGCTCGCCGTTGGTCTCGGCGCCCATGATCTGCTCGTTCATGTTGGCCACTTCGCGCAGCATCCGGTTCAGGTTCTCGATCTCGGCCTGGATGCTCACCTCGATCTGGCCCTCGAGGTCTTCGAGGGAGTCGTTGATGGCGTGGAAGTCGTTCACGAGGCTGATGCCCGTGGCCACCACGTTCTGCTTCAGGTTCGGGTTGATGGGCGGCTGGGACAGGCTGTTCCAGGCGTTGAAGAAGTTCGTCAGCGCGTTGCCCAGGTGGTCGTTGTCCACCGAGCCGAGGATCGCCTCGATCTCGTAGAGCGCCGTGTCGGTCTGCGAGTAGCTCTCCAGCCGGGACTGCTGGATGCGCAGGTTGTTGAGCAGGAAGTCGTCCTGGATGCGCCGGATCCCCTCGATCTCCACGCCGCGGCCGATGGCCCCGTAGGGCAGGATCGACGGCTTGCGCGCCGCGAAGAGCACCTCCTGGCGGCTGTAGCCGGGGGTGTTCGCGTTGGAGATGTTGTGGCCGGTGGTGGCCAGACCCGCCTGGGCGGCGAAGAGCGCCGACAGGCTGTTGTCCATGATGCCGTTCAGTCCCGCCATGGTCGTCCTCTCAGGCCTGCTTGACCAGGATGCCGCCGGCGCCGCGCGCGGTGGTCCGGGCGTCGTCGCCGTAGCGCCCGCTCGGATCCTCCAGCACCACGCGCCGGAAGATCTCCGTCTCCTCGCGCGCGAGGTCGAGGTTGAATGCGGCCAGCGTGCGGTTCAGTTCGTTCTGTCGGGCCAGACGCTGCGCCGTGGCCCGCAGGCGGCCGACGGCCGCCCCCACTTCGCGCCGGGTCGCCGGCGCCACGTAGTCCAGCAGGTCGCTGACCCGTCCCGGGGGCACCGTGATGCCCACGCGATGGCCCAGCTCCGCCACGAGCCTTTCGCGGGCGATGCGGCAGGTGTCGGCCTCCGGGAGCCGTCGGGCCCACTCGTCGGCGTTCACCTCGAGCCGGTCCACATCTTGCCGCTTCATGTAAGAATTCTGGCGCCACGCCAGCCGCAGCAGGCGGCGGTAGTGGCTCTCCTCGGTGTCGAGCAGGGCCGCCAGGCGGCGGCAATCCCCGTCCAAAACGGTGCTGGTGTCCTGGTTCGCGTGCATCGGTCCTCTCCGGTCCGTGGTTCGGGACAGCGTCGTCAACGCCCGTCCATCGCGATTTCCGTGCCAGTGTCCACCTGGCCGCCCAGGCCCCGGAAACGTTCCAGGACGCGGGCCACGTAGCGCTCGGTCTCCGGGAAGCCGGGCACCGCGCGTCCGGCCCGATCGACGTTGCCCGGACCGGCGTTGTAGGCCGCCAGGGCCAGGTCCAGCCGCCCCTCGTAGCGCCGGAGCATGCGGGCCAGGTAGTCGGCGCCCCCGGAAAGGTTCTGGGCCGGGCTGGACCGATCGGCGACGCCCACCTCGGTGGCGGTGTCCGGCATGAGCTGCATCAGGCCCAGGGCGCCCTTGGCGCTGCGCGCGGCCGGATCGCCGCCCGACTCCTCCATGACCACGGCCAGGATCAGGGACGGCTCCAGACCACTGTCGGCTGCGGCCCGCTCGATCTCCGGCGAGAATCGGGCCAGGGTGTCGGCCACGGCTGCGCCCTGGGCCTCGGCCAGACCGCGCAGGCGGGCCTG
>JAGRNP010000036.1 GCA_020440705.1 bacterium
TCCCCCGTTTTCCCGGGGTGTCGCGGAGGCCCCGGAGCCAGGAGGGCGGAGGGGCCGCAGCGCCAAGGCGCCCACCGGCAGGATGCCGGTGGACGCCGACCCCGGGAAAGCGGGGGAACGCGAAGAGCCGCGCCCCCGCCAGAAGCAAGGACGAACATGGATCCGTACCGGAGCAACAAAGTGACCCAGGCCATCCTCGAGGTCCTCAGCGAGCTCATCCAGACCTCGGTGAAGGACCCGCGCGTGGGTTTCGTGACCCTCAACCAGGTGAAGCTGAACCGTGACCACTCGGTGGCCGAGGTCTTCTTCTCGGTGATGGGGGAGGAGGCCGATCCGGCCACGAGCCTCAAGGGGCTGAAGAAGGCCAAGGGCTTCCTGCAGAGCCGCCTGTCGCGCACCCTGGGCCTGCGCGCGGCGCCGGACCTGCGCTTCGTGCACGACGACTCGGTGGCCAAGGCCGTCGACATGGGGGCGCTGCTCGACGACCTGAAGGACCAGGGCGAGTTCCTCACCGAGGAGGAGAAGAAGCGCCGCCTGACCCTCGACGACATCGAACCGCCGGTCGAGCTGCTGCGCGGCCTGCGCGCGGGGCAGCGCTTCTGGGTGGTGCCGCACCACAATCCCGATCCGGACGCCATGGGCAGCGCCCTGGCCATGGCCGAGGCCCTGCGGGCCATGGGGCGCGAGGTGCGGGTCATGGGCTACTGCGACCCGCCCATCGGGCTGACGAACCTGCCGGGCTTCGCCGACGTGACCGACTGCGAGGACGCCGACGAGCTCTTCGACGAGGAGCGTCCGGACACGCTGCTGCTGGTGGACTGCCACCGCATCGACCGCTGCGGCCCCCTCGAGGAGACCCTCGAACGCTTCAGCGTCCGCTGGTGCATCGACCACCACCTGGTGAGCGGCCGCAAGGCGCCGGAGCCGGGCTGGGTCGAGGCGCGGGCGTGCTCGTCGTGCACGCTGGTGCACCAGGTCATCACGTCCCTGGGCGAAGGCGACGGCGACGACCCGCCCTTCGACCTCACCCTGGACATGGCGACGAACCTCTACGCCGGGCTGGTGACCGACACCGGCGGCTTCCGCTTCAGCAACACCGTGCCCTTCACCTTCGAGTTCGCACGGCGGCTGAGCGAGCTGGGGGTCGACACGGCGGCGGTGTCGGGCCAGACCCTGCACCGCTACCGGCGCGAGGGCGTGGCCATGCTGCAGCGCGTGCTGGAGACGTTCGCCTACCACGCCGAGGGGCGCATCCTGGTGGCCCACGCCACGCGGGCCATGCTCGACGAGACAGGCGCGGCCATGGGCGACACCGAGGGCTTCGTGAACATCGCCACGGCGGTGGACGGGGTCGAGATCGTGGCCTTCCTCAAGGAGATCGGCGACGACACCTGGCGCGTCTCGCTGCGCTCGCGCACCGGCGACGTGCAGCAGGTGGCGGCGCGGCACGGGGGCGGGGGGCACGCCAAGGCCGCCGGCTGCACCATCGAGGGGGCCGTGGACGAGGTCGCGGCGCAGCTCGTGGCCGAACTGACCGGAACCCTCGCGTCGTGAGCGTGCCCGCCGCGGTGCACGGGGGCCTGCTGCTGGTGGACAAGCCGGCCGGCGTGACGTCGTTCGCGGTGGTCGACCATGTGCGCCGCGAGCTGGTGCGCGCCCATCCGGAACTGGCGCCGCGGCGCCGCCGGGGCGGCGGTCCCCGGCCGCCGCGCTACAAGTGCGGCCACGCGGGCACCCTCGATCCCCTGGCCACGGGCCTGCTGCTGGTGCTCGTGGGCAAGGGCAGTCGCCTGTCCCACTTCCTGCTGGGCCTCGACAAGTCGTACGCCGCGACGGTGCGCCTCGGTGTGGCCACCGACTCCCTCGACGCCGACGGCGAGGTGACGGCGACGGCGCCGCTGCCGGCGGGGCCGGAGGCGGTGGCGGCCGTGCTCGACCGGTTCCGCGGCGAGATCGACCAGGTGCCGCCCCTGGTCAGCGCCCTCAAGCGCGACGGCCAACCCCTTTACAAACTGGCGCGATCGGGCAAGGATGTTCCGGCGCCCGCGGCGCGCCCGGTGCGCATCGCATCCCTGGCGCTGACCGCCGCGCGGTGGGGCGCCGACACGGCCGACATCGACCTGCACGTGGCGTGCGGCAGCGGCACTTACATCCGCTCCCTGGCGCGGGACGTGGCCGAGGCCGCGGGCACGCTGGGCCACGTGACGGCCCTGCGGCGGCTGACGATCGGACCCTTCGACGTGGCCGACGCCGTGGCGGGCGTGATGGACCTGGACGGCGCGGCCCTGGCGTCGCGCCTGCGGCCGCTGGAAGCCGCCCTGCCGCACCTGCCGCGCCTGGCGGTGGCGGCCGACGAGGCGGCGCGGATCCGGCTGGGGGGCCAGCCCGAGAGCGCGTGGCTGCCGCGGCTCGACGGCGCGCCGTACGACGCCGGCGACAAGGGGCGGCTGTTCCGCATCTGCGGTCCGGACGGCGGGCTGGTGGCGGTGGGATGCCTCGACGAGGAGACGGGAGCCCCGCGCCTGGCCGTGGGCATTCCGGCGAACGCGGCGGACGACGCCGACGCGGACCGAACGGAGCGGTGACGTGCGACTGATCCGACTGACCTCCGAATACATCGACGAGCTCATCGGCGGGCGCATCGGACGGCGCGGTCCGCTGCTGGAGAGCTGCGCCCTGACCCTGGGCAGCTTCGACGGCCTGCACCGGGGGCACATGGCGCTCATCCGCGCCGTGCAGGCCAGCCGGCGGGAGCGGGGCCTGGCCGCCGGGGCCGTGTTCACCTTCATGCAGCATCCGCGCCTCGTGCTCGATCCCGGGCCGGAGCCCTTCCTGCTCACCACCTGGCGCGAGAAGCTGAGCGTCCTGCACGACTCGGAGTGCAAGGTCATCGTCGCGGCCGACTTCTGTCCGGCCCTGTCGCGGCTGGGGTATCGCGAATTCGTGGAGAAGTTCCTCGTGGGCTACCTGGGCATGAGGCACCTGGTGGCCGGACACGACGTGCACCTCGGCGCGGAGCGGGGCGGCACCGCGGCGACGCTGGCCGCCCTCGGCGACGAGCTGGGCTACACCATGGAGGTGCTGCCGGCGGTGGAGAACGGCGCCGGCGTGATCAGCAGCTCGGCCATCCGGCGGGCCGTGCAGGCGGGCGACATGCGGCGGGCGACGTCCATGCTCGGCCGGCCGTACGCCCTGTGGGGCGAGGTTGTGCCCGGCGACCGGCGCGGCCGGCAGATCGGTTTCCCCACGGCCAACGTGGTGCCGCTGGACGAGCTGAAGCTGCTGCCGGAGACCGGCGTGTACGCGGTGCGCGTGCAGGTGCCGGGCGACGTGGCGCCCGAGGGGGGCGAGGGCGAGCTGGCGCGGGTGCGGGAGTCGTTGCCCGAGGTCGACATGAACGGCGACCTGCTGAGCACGGCCTCGGCCGACTGGGCCGTGTACGAGGGCATGCTCAACTTCGGCTACGTGCCGACCTTCCACGGCGACGGCCTGCCGGAACCGCGCATCGAAGTGAACATCTTCGGCTTCGACGGCCACCTGCGGGGGCGCAACGTGAAGGTCGAGTGGATCGAGCGCCTGCGCGGCGAGCGGAAGTTCGCGGGCGTCGCCGAGCTGACGGCCCAGCTCGGCCGCGACCGGGAGGCGGCGCGGGAGGCCCTCGCGCGGACGGCAGGCGCGGGGCCGGAGGCGGGATCATGACCGGGTCCGGCGGGGCGCGGCGCCCGCGGGTGCTGATGTTCGTGCTGAACGAGCTGATCTACGACGCGCGCGTGCTGAAGGAGGCCACCACCCTCGCGGCGGACCACGAGGTGCTGCTGGTGGGCGTGTGGCGGCGCCGCTTCGAGCTGGACCAGGCCGGGGCCGCCGCGGCCTGGCCGTTCGCGGCGCGCTGGATCGATCTCGCCTGGACCGCGCGCCTGCCCCGCAACATCCCGGGCTACCTGGCCCGCTACGGCCGCATCTACCGCGAGCTGCGTCGGATCGGCGTGGCGTTCCGGCCGGACGTCGTGCATGCCCACGAACTCGGGGCGCTGCCCATCGGGCGGGCGATCCGGAAGGCCACGGGGGCGCGGCTCCTGTACGACGCCCACGAACTCTATCGCGACACCGCCCACGGCGGGGCCTGGTACTGGCGCGGCCTGGGCGCCATCGAGACCCGCATCATGAAGAGCTGCGACGCCATCGTGGCCTGCAACGCCGACCGGGCCCGGATCATGGCGGAGGAGTACGGCGCGCCCTTCCGGCCGACGGTCATCGAGAACATGCCCCTGCGGCAGGAGTACGCGCCATCGACCCTGCTGGCCGAGCGGGTCGGCGCCCGGGAGCGGGGCCTGACGAAGCTCGTGCTCTACCAGGGCGTGATCATGACCGGCCGCGGCCTCGAACTGCTGCCCCGGGCCCTGGCGAAGCTGCCGCCGCACATCGGATTCGTGCTGGTCGGCGGCGGGGCGCCGGGTTACCGTGCGGAACTGGAGGCCGTGGCGGCGGCGGCGGGCGTCGCCGACCGCTTCTTCGTGCTGCCGCCGGTGCCCCAGCAGGAGCTGTTCCCGTACACGTGCTCGGCCGACGCCGGCATCGTCACCTACCGGAACACCTGCCGGAACAACTACTACTGCGCGCCCAACAAGCTCTACGAGTACGCGGCGGCCGGACTGCCGATGATCGGCAGCGACATGCCGCCGATCCGGGCGTTCCTCGCCGAACACGAGGTGGGCGAGGTCTTCGCCGAGGACGATCCCGCGTCGCTGGCGGCGGCCGTGGGCGCCGTGTGCGCCGACGCGGAGGCCCACGCGCGCTACCGCGCCAACTGCTTCGCCGCGGCCGGACACTTGCACTGGGACGCCGCGGCGGCCCTGACCCTGAAGGAACTCTACGGGCGACTGCTCGAGCCGAAGGACCGGAAGTGAACGACAACATCAACACGCGCGAATACTGGGACGAGCGCTTCGGCTCGGGCGACTGGGACGACAAGCGGGGCCGGGCCCATTCCCGGGCCTACGCCCGCACCTTCATCGACCACTGGCACATCCCGGCCGGCTTCGACGGCACGGTCCTGGACTTCGGCTGCGCCCTCGGCGATGCGATCCCGCTGTACCGCGCGGCCCTGCCCGGGGCGCGTTTCGTGGGCGTCGATCATTCGGGCGACGCGGTGGCCAAGTGCCGCGCCCGCTACGGCGAGGTGGCCGAGTTCGCCCAGGGCGACCACACGAACCTGCCCCCGGCCGACATCATCGTCACCTCCCACACCATGGAGCACGTGAGCGACGACCAGGACGTGGTCCGCGCCCTGCGCGAGCGCTGCCGGGTGCTGTACGTGGTGGTGCCCTACCGGGAGCATCCGCTCAAGAAGGAGCACCTGCGGGCCTACGACGAGGGGACGTACGACGCCATCGGTCCGGACGCGCGCGCGGTGTACCCGGCGTTCCCCTTCTGGACCTGGGAGATCTTCCGCGACCACCGCCTGAAGAACCTGGTGCGTCCCCTGCTCGGGCGCCGGCGGGTGCCGGTGCCCATGGCCATCATGTACCGCTTCGGCTCCCATGACTGACGACGGCAAGGCAGCGGGCGGCGGGCGGCGCGGCACGGGGGCGGCGGGCGCCCTGCTGCGGTACGCGCCGTCGCGGTTCGCGGAACCCGCCCTGTCGCTGCTCGCCCTGCCGGTGCTGACCCGCACCCTCGGCACCGAGGGCTACGGCGTGCTGGCGGTGGTGCTGCTCTCGGCCGGCATGGTGCGGAACGTCTTCATGGAGTGGGTCTCGACCAGCGCGCTCCGCTTCCGCACGCCCATGGCGGGCGACCTCGACCGCTTTCACACCAACCTCGCGGCGAGCCTGCTGCTCGCCGGCGCGGCCGCGGTGCTGCTCCTCGTGCCTCTGCGCGGAGTGCTCGTCGATACGCGCCTCGCCGTGGTCGGCCTCTACTTCTGGTGGGTGCTGGCCGACGCCGCGGTCTCGGCCGGGGCGCTCACCGGCGAGGCGGTGCTGCGGGCGACACACCGGCCCGTGGCCTTCACGGTGTCGCGCGGACTGCAGGCGGCGTCGCGCCACCTGCTGGCCCTGGCCGGCCTGCTGATCCTGGCCCGGGGGATCGACTCCTACATGGCGTTCCGGGTGGCGGGGCTGGCCCTGGTGGGGCTGTGGTCGTGGCGCACCATCGGCGCCTTCGGGCACCTGCGGCCGGCGCGCTTCTCCTGGGCCACCCAGCGCGAACTGCTCGTCTTCGGCCTGCCGCTGGCGGTGTCGCTGCTGACCAACACCCTGCGCATGATGGGCAACCAGTACGTGGTGCTCTGGATCGAGGGGCCCGAGGGCAACGGCCTGTTCGCCGCGGCGGCCAACATCGGCATCGCGCCGGTGCGGATCTTCCAGCAGATCGTCATGCTCGGACTGTACCCGCTGGCCATCGACGCCTGGGAACGGCAGGAGTCCATCGGGCCCATCGTCCGCGACGGACTGCGCTACTACCTGCTCGGTGCGGTGCCGGCCCTGGCGGGCATCGCGCTGCTGGCCCGTCCCATCCTGGGCACGGTGGCGGGCGCCGAGTTCGCTCCGGCGGCCCCGGTGCTCGTGCTGCTCTCGATCTCCATGTTCGCCTACGGGTTGAGCCAGTACTTCTCCATGCTGCTGATGGTGCGCAAGGAGACCACGCGACTGGCCGTGATCGGGCTGGTGGCGGGGGGCCTGAACCTGGGCCTTTCGGCGGTGCTCGTGGCGCGCTACGGTTACGTGGCGGCGGCCGCGGCGGCGGTGGTGGCCAACGTGCTGCTGCTGGCCGCGACCATGGTGTGGGGGCTGCGCCCCTCGCGCGAGACCGTGCCCTACGGCCTGGCCGGACGGGTGGCCCTGGCCACGGCGATCATGGCCGCCGCGGTGCTCCTGGTCGGCCGGTTGTCGGCGCTCGACGGGGTGCCGGGTCTGGTGGCCGGTGTGGCGACGGGGGTCGTGGCGTACGGCGCGGCGATCGTCGCGCTGGGCGAACTGCGGGGCGAGTGGCGGGCGGCGCGACGGCGCTGGGCCCAGCTCAGGGGGCGCGACGCGTGAGGCGACCCGCGCCGGGAAGGAGGTGCCCTTGGCGTTCCTGATCGTCTTCCTGCTGCTGGCCGGGGGCACGCTCGTGTACCTGCGGCAGTACCCGCTCGTGCAGCGGGACGTCCTGCTGCTCGGCTTCAGCTTCAGCCTCGTGTTCTTCCTCTCGCGCTTCAACGGCCTGGCCACGGTGTGGATCGACCGCTTCCCCCTGGCGGGGCTGCACCTGTACCTGCTGGCGCTGCTCGCGGTGCTGCTGGTGGTGCGGGGCCTCGACGGACGCCCGCTCTCCCGCAGCCTCGCCCTGCCGTTGCCCTTCCTCGGCTTCTACGCCGTACTGACCCTGCTGAGCGGCGTGGTCAACGGCGGTCTGGACGGCGTGCCGGGCGCCGTGCAGGTCATCGTGATCACCCTGACGCCGCCGCTGCTGGCGTGGGTGCTGGTGGAGCTGGTGCGGGCGCCGGCGCGGGAGCCGGCGGCACTGCGGCGGCAGTTCATCCTGCCCCTGGGGGTGGTCACGCCTTCGATCATGGTCGTCTCGGCCCTGCTGCCCGGCCTGTTCCGCAACCTGCTGGGTTGGGGACTGACCAACGACTTCGGCGGCTTCGAGGGCTTCGTGCGCGGCTGGTCGCCGCTGGGCAGCACGATCCTCACGGGCTGCCTCGTGATCGCGGCCGCCGGCTTCGCCCTGCACGAGGCCGTGGTGCGGCGCAGCGGCCTGCACCGGTTCATCGTGGCGGTGTCGGTGGCGTCGCTGCTGTTCACGGCGTCGCGGGCGGTGATGATCTTCCTGGTGATCTTCAACGTGCTCTACTGGGGGCTGGTGCGGCGCTGGGGCGACTTCCGGCGGGTGGCCGGGCTGCCGGCGGTGATCCTGCTGGTCATCGTGGGCTGGTCGGTGGTGACGGGACAGGTCAGCTTCGGCCGCTTCCTGAAGACGGCCGACCAGAGCACGAGCCGGCGCGCCGAGAGCGCCCTGGCGGCCATCGAACTGGGGCGCGAGCGGCCCCTCGTCGGGCACGGGCCGGGGCGGGTCTACACCGAGATCCGGACCACGTGGGTCAAGGCTTCGCCCCTCGACGCGCGCATCATGGAGAAGCCCATCGGCATGCACATCTCGGCCATGGAGCCCCACAACATGTACCTGTGGCTGTGGGCCGAGCACGGCCTGCTCGCCGGTGCGGCCTTCGTGCTGGCCCTGGTGGCGCCGCTGGTGTCGCTGTGGCGCCTGGACCCGCGGGGCGATCCGGAGGCGGCCTCGGCGCGGGCGGTGTACGTGGCGCTGCTGGCCGGGTTCCTCGTGGTGTTCCTGACCTCGAGCTGGCTTCTGCTCACGCCCCAGTTCGCCTGCTTCTACTGGCTGTTCGTCTTCACCGGCCTGCATGCGGCGGCCCGGGTGCGGGGGGAGGACGGCGCATGAATCCCGGCACCCTGCTGACGACGGTGGCCGAGTACGGCCCGGGCTGGGCGGTGTGGCGCGCGGCCTACGCGGCGGCGCTGCGGTCGGGATTCCTGCGCCGGCTGCCCGCGGGCGAGGACGCCCTGGCGAGCGTGGCCGCGAAGCTCGGCGCCGACGACCCGAGCGGAGACTGGCTGGGCGAACTCTGGCGGCGCGAGGGCGGGAGATTCTTCCTCCCGGAGGCGTCGACCGCGGCGGCGTTGCCCGCAGCCTGGCGCGACGACCTCGTCGCCCGCGCCGACCGCATCGTGTCCGGCCACTACCCGTTCTTCGGGGGCGAGCGGAGCGACGGACCGCCGCCCGACTGGCACCAGGGCGTGTCGCAGACGGAGCCCTGGCCGCGCGACGTGCACTGGACCCGCATCGGCGACCTCACGACGCGCCGGGGCGACATCAAGTTCGTGTGGGAGCTGTCGCGCTTCGGTTTCGCCTTCACCCTGGGCCGCGCCTTCCTGGCCACCGGCGACGAGCGCTACGCCGAGTCCTTCTGGCAGCTCACGGCCGACTGGCAACAGGCGAACCCGTGGCAGCTCGGTCCGCAGTGGCGCTGCGGGCAGGAGACGTCGCTGCGGGCCCTGGCCTGGCTCTGCGGCCTTTATGCGCTGCGCGACGCCCGGGCCTCGACGCCGGCGCGGCAGGGCCGGCTGATCGCCCACCTGCGCCAGCACGGGCGGCACATCGCGGCGGTGAACTGGTACGCGGTGCACTGCGTGAAGAACAACCACGCCATCAGTGAGGCGGTGGCGCTGCGCACCCTGGGTGTGCTGCTGCCGTTCCTGCCGGAGGCGGCGCGCTGGCGCCGCGACGGCCGCCGGAGCCTGGCGCGCGAGCTGGACTGGCAGGTGGCCGCCGACGGCACCTACGTCCAGAATTCGAACAACTACGCGCGGCTGGTCGCGCAGCTGCTGAGCTGGGACATGCGTCTGGAGCAGGCGGCTGGGGGGGCGGTACCGCCGACGGTGGCCGATCCGGCGCGGCGGCTGCTCGGGCAGCTGCGCGCCCAGCTGGCCGGCCGCGGCGGCGAGCTGCCCAACTACGGTCCCAACGACGGCACGCTGCTGCTGCCCTGGTCCGGCTGCGCCTACCGCGACTTCCGTCCGGCCCTGCACGCCCTGGACCGCGTGCTCGGGGGCGAGGGGCTGGCCGCAGCGGGTGCCGACGCGCCCGCGCCCTGGCGCGAGGAGGCGTTCTGGTTCGGCGCCGACGATCTGGCGCCGACAGGCGCGACACCCGACGCGACCGCGACGCCTTCGGTGCGGGTCTTCCCCGACGGCGGCCTGACGGTGCTGCGCGGCGACCGCACCATGGCCCTGTTCCGCTGCGGCGAGCAGCGGCACCGGCCGGTCGAGGCCGACATGCTGCACGTGGACTTCTGGGCCCGCGGCACGAACCTGCTGCTGGATCCGGGCACCTGCGGCTACAATCTGCCGGCGCACCTGCGCGGGTACTTCGCCGGCACGGCCGCCCACAACACGATCACCATCGACGGGGCCGACCAGATGCGGCGCGGCGACCGCTTCCTGTGGCACGAATGGGTGCACGGCGAGAGCGTGCCGGTGGAGGCCGGACCGGGCGAGGTCGCCGCTGCGGGGAGGCATCGGGCCTATCTCCCGTTCCGGCATCACCGCACCGTGCGGCTGCGGGGGCAGGCGTTGATCGTGTTCGACGACGTCCAGGGGGGCGACCGGGAGGCCGAGATCCGGCTGCACTGGCTCGTGGCCGACCTGCCCCTGGCCGACGTGCCGGACGCGGACCTCGCCTTCACCCTGCCCGACGGCTCGACCTGGGCCCTGCGGGTGTGGGGCGGTTCCTGCCAGCGGCGCGACCAGGTGCGGGCGCGGGGCGACCTGCCGCGGGGCCTGTGGTCGCCGAACTACGCGGAGATGGCGCCGGCCTGGTCGCTGGCCGTGACGGCGTCGGGCTCGGGCGCGGATTTCCTGACCTGGGTGGGCCCGGCCGGGGACCTGGCCGCCTTCGCCGCCTCCCTGGCGGCGGCGGAGCCCGACGGAGCGGAGACGGACGCCTCATGAAGATCGCGGTGATTCACCAGTACTACCTGCTGCCCGGCGCGTCGGGCGGCTCGCGTTTCAACGAGATGACCGCCCAGTGGGCGGCCGCGGGCTGCGAGGTGACGGTGATCGCCGGCACCGTGGACTACGCCACCGGCCAGGCGCCCGCGCGCTACCGCCGCCGCCTGGTGACCGAGGAGCGCGACGGCGACGTGCGCGTGCTGCGCTGCCACGTGCCGACCACCTACGCCAGGGGGTATCTCGGCCGCATGTGGGCCTTCCTGGGCTTCATCTTCTCGTCGACGGCCGCGGTGCCGCGCCTCGGCGCCGTCGACGTGGTCGTCGCGACCTCGCCGCCCCTGGTGACGGCGATCCCCGGCTGGCTGGCCTCGCGCCGGCGGGGCCGGCGCCCGCAGTGGATCTTCGAGGTGCGCGACCTGTGGCCCGAGAGCGCGGTCACGACCGGCGTGCTGCGCGAGAAGGCCCTGCTGACCCGCCTGCTCTACCGACTCGAGGCCTGGGCCTACCGCAGGGCCGATCACGTCTCGGTGCTGACGCCGGCCTTCGCCCGGGACATCGCCGACCGCGGCCTCGCACCGGCGGAGAAGATCACGCTGCTGCCCAACGGCGCCGACCTCGACCTGTTCCAGCCCGGCCCGCGGGACAACGCCGCGCGCCGCGAGCTGGGTTGGGGCGACCGCTTCGTCGTCATGTACGCCGGCGCCCACGGCAAGGCCAATGCCCTGCACCAGCTGGTCGGGGCCGCCGAACTGCTGGCCGACCGGCCGGACATCCTGATCGCCTGCGTGGGCGACGGGCCGGAGCGGGCCGGACTCGCCGAGCAGGCGGCGCGCGCGGGGTTGACGAACATCGTCTTCCACGGCGCCGTGCCCAAGGCGCGCATGCCCGGGATCGTCAACGCGTGCGACGTGGGGGCGGCCGTGCTGCAGGACAACCCGACCTTCCGCACCGTCTACCCCAACAAGGTGTTCGACTACATGGCCTGCCGGCGGCCGGTGCTGCTGGCCATCGACGGGGTGGCCCGCGAGATGGTGTGCGACCAGGCGCGGGCCGGCGTCTTCGCCCGGCCCGAGGATCCGGCGGCGCTGGCGGCGGCCATCCGCGCCCTGGCCGACGATCCGCAGGCCTGCGCGGCGTACGGCGCCCGGGGCAGCGAGTGGGTGCGCGCGCACGCGTCGCGGCGGGGCGTCGGGGAGCGCTACCTCGAGCTCATGCGGCGACTGGCGGGGACGCCATGATCGGCGGCGGACGGGCAGCCGGCGGATCGGCCGCGCCCTTCGCGTGGCGCCGCTGGGCCACGTGGCAGACCGGGCTCGCCGCCCTCGTGCTGGCCTCGGCGAGCTTCTCCATCGCCGTCAACCAGATCAGCCTGGGCCTGGCGCTGCTGCTGCTGCTGCTGCGGGGCGCCACCACGCGCCGCTGGCCGCCCGCGACGCCCGCGCTGTGGCCGGCCGTCGCGCTCACGGTGTGGGCCCTGGGCATGGTGCCCCTGTCCACGGATCCCGACCAGTCCCTCGTCTTCTTCCGCCGCTTCTTCCTGCTGACGGCCTTCTGGGTCACCCTCGCCGTGGCGACCGGCCCGCGGCACCGCTGGATCCTCTTCGGCGGTCTCGCGTGCGGCGCCGTGGGGGTGGCGGCGTGGGGCATCGGCAGCGGGCTCGTGGCCGACGGCGGCCTCTTCCGGCACCGCTTCATCGGCACGGTCAACGCCATGACCAACGGCATCCTGATGCTGATGGCCTTCCTGGTCGCCCTGGGCTTCGTGGTGCGGGGCGGCGGCGGCCGGCGCCGGCGGGCCCTGCTGATCACCGTGGCGGCGGTGCTCGGCCTGGCGGTGCTGCTCACCCAGACCCGCAGCGCGCTCATGGGCGTGGTGGCGGGGGTGGGAGCCATGGTGCTGCTGGCGCGCCCGCGTCGCTTCCTGGTCTTCGCGGCCGTCGTCGCGGTGCTGACCGGTGCCGTCTACGGCAGCGGTGGCCGCATCGTGCCCGACCGCCTCTGGCACCGCATCGCGCCCGAGACCCTGCTCGGCGAGAGCAGCGGCTTCGCCACGCGCTTCGAGATGTGGCGGGGCGGCTGGGAGATGGTCAAGGACCGGCCCCTGACCGGCGTCGGCGACCGCGACCTGCGGGCCCTGGGCCCGCGGTACTACGGCGACGCCGACACGACCTTCCACGGCCACCTCCACAGCAACCCGGTGATGCTGGCGGCGATCTGGGGCGTGCCGGGATTCCTGCTCGCCTCGCTGTACCTGCTGGTGCCGCTGCTGCTGCTGGTGCGCCGCTGGCGCGACGAGGTGCGCGGCGGCGGGGCCGATCCCGCCCTGGCCGCCTGGCTGCTGGGCGGCGTGGGGGTGTGGGCCGGCTTCGCGGTCGCCGGCCTGACCGAGTGGTACTTCGGCGACGCCGAGGCCATGGTGCTGTACCTGGCGATCCTGGGCACGGCCCTCGGCCGCACCGCCGGGCCCGCGGCGACCGGGGCCGCCGCAGGGCCCCCGGCCGCCTGAAACCTGCTGGCCTTTCCCGCCCCGTCCTGTATCTTGGAGCGGAGTTTTCGCCCGCTCCCCGAACCGCAGGTGCCAGACGTGAAGCAGATCTTCCTCATCGCCGCCGCGCGCCCGAACTTCATGAAGATCGCCCCCATCTGGCGGGCCATCGACGCCCGCCGCGACCGGCTCACGCCGGTCCTGATCCACACGGGCCAGCACTACGACAAGAACATGTCGG
The DNA here is from genome assembly GCA_020440705.1 of bacterium. Lineage (NCBI taxonomy): Bacteria > bacterium. The sequence goes on from JAGRNP010000036.1 coordinate 13,241, forward strand.
ACGTCTTCTTCGAGGACCTGGGCCTGCCCCAGCCCGACGTGCACCTGGGCGTCGGCGGCGGCACCCACGCCCAGCAGACGGCCGGCGTGATGCTCAAGTTCGAGGAGCTGTGCCTGCAGCGCCGGCCCGACCTGGTGCTCGTCGTGGGCGACGTGAACGCGACCATGGCCACCACGGTCGTGGCGGCGAAGCTGCACATCCCGGTGGCCCACGTGGAGGCCGGCCTGCGCAGCCGCGACATGGGCATGCCCGAGGAGATCAACCGCCTGATGACCGACGCGGTGGCCGACCTGCTGCTCACCCCGTCGCCCGACGCCGACGCGAACCTGCGCGCCGAGGGCGTCGCCGCCGAGCGCATCCGGTTCGTGGGGAACATCATGATCGACAGCCTGGTGCATGCCCTGGACCGGGTGCGCAGCCAGGGCACCTACGAGAAGATGGGCCTGGCCAAGGGCGGCTACGGCGTGGTCACCCTGCACCGGCCGTCCAACGTCGACGACCCCGACGTGCTGCGCCGCATCCTCGATGTGCTGGTGGCCGTGCCGCGGCCGCTGATCTTCCCGGTGCACCCCCGCACGCGGCGGGTGATCGCCGAACACGGCCTGGACGCGCGCTGCGGGCTCGGCCAGTCGACCCTGCGGCTGATCGACCCCCTCGGCTACGACGAGTTCATGAACCTCGTGGCCCACGCCCAGCTCATCCTCACCGACTCGGGCGGCATCCAGGAGGAGACGACCTACCTCGGCATCCCCTGCCTGACGCTGCGGCCCAACACCGAGCGGCCGATCACCGTCACCGAGGGCACCAACGAGCTGGCCACGCCCGATTCGCTGCCCGACCAGGTGGCGCGCATCCTCGCCGGCGAGTGGAAGCAGGGCCGCGTGCCCGACCTGTGGGACGGCCACACCGGCCCGCGCATCATCGACGTGATCGAGGAGTTCCTGGCCGGGCGCTGAGCCGCGGTCCGGGGAAGGAGCCGAGCCTTGCCGTCTGCCGCCACCGCGACGCCCCGCTCGGTGCTCTACCTGCTGCCGGTGCCGCGCTTCTACAGCCAGCTCGGCGGCATCGGCGGCTGCGTGGCCCACGCCCACGGGGTCATGGACGCCCTGCTCGCCGGCGGTGCGGCGCTGACGGTGCTCAGCGAGGAGCGGCCCGGCGGCGCCGCCGAGCCGAAGGCCGACTGGCGGGTGCACCCCTGCGCATCCGGCGGCAAGGCCGGCCGCCTGCTCTGGAGCCGCCGCTTCGTCGCCGCCGTCAGGAACACCGTGACGGAGACCGTGGGGGAGACCGGGCGCGGCCCCGGCTTCGACTACGCCTACATGCGCTACTCGGTGCAGTACGCCCCCTTCGTGCCGGCCACGCGCGCCGCCCTCGGCCGCACGCCCCTCGTGCTCGAGCTGAACAGCTTCGCCGCCCAGCTGCCGGGGGCGGCGTGGCGGCTGTACGGTCGGCTCGAGCGCCGCGCCTTCCTGGCCGCCGACCTGATCCTCTGCGTCTCCGAGCGTCTGCGCGACGACGTGGCCCGCCTCATGGGGCCCGACGCGGCCGCGCGCTGCGTCGTGATCCCCAACGGCGTCGAGCCGAGCCGCTTCCCCGCGCCCGCGCCGGCGAGCGCGGCCCCGGGCGCCGGCCGTGCGCTGGCCTACTGCGGCGTGCTCAAACCCGCCTACGGCCTGGAAGACCTGCTCGCCGTCCACCGGGAGCTGGAGGCCGACTTCCCCGACCTGCGGCTGCACTTCCTGGGCGAGGGGCCCCTGCGTCCCGTGCTCGAGGGCTCGCCCGACCGGGGCCGCGACGTGGTCTTCCACGGCCCGGTCGCCTTCGACAGGGTGCCCGACCTGCTGGCGACCATGGACGTCCTGGTGCACACCACCACGCGCGCCAACTTCTTCCAGTCGCCCATCAAGCTCTACGAGTACATGTGCGCACGAAGGCCCATCGTGGCGGCGCGCCAGCCGCAGACCGAGCTCCTGCTGGGCGGCGCCGAGCCGGCCGGATGGCTGTTCGAGGTGGGCGACCGGGCCAGCCTGCGCGAAACCCTGGCGGCGGCCCTGGCCGATCCGGCCGAGGGCGAGGCGCGGGCGGCGCGGGGCTACGCACGGGTGACGGCCGAGCACACCTGGCGGCAGCGGATGGCGGGGCTGCACGCCGCCCTGGCGGACCGCGGGCTGCTCGGCGGCGGCCGCGCGGCCGGTTGAGGAGAACCTGAACCAAGGGGGACGACGTGAAGCGGACGGGACGGACGGGCATCCTGGCGGCCGGGCTGCTGCTGGGCGGGGCGTTGAACCTGGTGGCCGCAGGCGCGGCCATCGCGCAGTACGAATTCGCACCGGCGCCGACCGACAGCGCCCTGGCGGCCAGCGACGGGAAGGCGCCGGCGCCGTCGGAACGCGGGCTGCGCATCCTGGCCGGGCCGGGCCTGAGCCTGGCTCCGAGCGGCCACAACGACAACGACGAACCCTACGGACTGGGCGTCTTCCTCGAGGCGGCCAAGGTGTGGCGCCGGAACACCGGCGCCCAGCCCCAGCTCTACGCCGGACTCGTGGCCACCGGCACCCGCGCCTCGTCGTGCCCGCCGGGCGACTTCCCGTGCGACATCTCCGCGACCACCGTCCAGGCCGGCGGCAAGGTGCGCATCATGGTTCCCATTCCCTACCTGGGTCCGTTCCTCGAGCTGGGGGCGGGGTTCTCGGCGGGGCGGATCGTCTCGGAACGGGGCTACCCGGACGACGACCGCGGGTCGGGCCTGCTGTTCCACATCCCCTTCGCCATCGGGGTGGCCGTCGGGCCGGAGCACCGGACCACGGTGGCATTCACCTACCTGGTCTACCCGGGCAAGGCGCATGTCGACGGCGCCTTCGCCATCGGCTACGACCTGCCCCTGGACTGACGCGGTGGACTAGGTGCCGACGCCGGGCTGCCCGGGCGCGTCGAGGGTGGAGCGGATGGCCTCGTTGACGGCGATGGCCACCGCGAGGGCGGCCCGCCCCTCGGCGCCGCTCACCGGCACGGGCGCGTGGCCCCGCACCGCCCGCACGAAGGCCAGCAGCTCCTCGTTCAGGTTGTCGGTCGGGCCGTGGCTCTTCAGTTCGGGCTGCACGCCGCCCGCGAAACCCGCCTTGGGGTCGCCGGCCACCAGCACGTTCTCGCGCGTGGCGCAGTCCGCCGAGAGGTAGAGGCCCTCCTCGAAGACGCGGATCTTGCGCATGTCCTTCAGCGAGACCCGGCTCGCGGTGAGGTTCACCACGCAGCCCGAGGCGAACTGGATGCGGGCGTTGGCGATGTCGATGTTCGGCGTGAGCACGCGGTAGCCGGCGGCGCGGATCTCGGCCACCTCGCTGCCGACCAGGGCCAGCACGATGTCGATGTCGTGGATCATCAGGTCGAGCACCACGTCGACATCGGTCGCCCGGTTCTTGAAGCCGCCGAGGCGGTGGGCCTCGATGAAGAGCGGCTTGCGCGAGCGTTCGCGCAGGAAGGCGACGGCCGGATTGAAGCGCTCGAGGTGGCCCGCCTGCAGCACGACGCCGCGGGCGGCGGCCAGGTCGATCAGGTCGTCGGCCTCGGCCAGCGTGTTCGTCAGCGGCTTCTCGAGCATGACGTGCACCCCGGCGTCGAGCAGGGGCCGGGCCACGGCGTAGTGGTGGATGTTGGGCACGACGACACTGGCGATGTCGACCGTGTCGAGGACGGCGGCCAGGTCGGTGACGGCCTCGCCGCCGGACTCGGCGGCGACGGCGCGGGCGCGGTCCTCGTCGACGTCGACGACGGCCACCAGCTCGACGTCGTCCATGGCGGCGTACTTCTGGGCGTGGAAGCGTCCGAGGTAGCCGGTGCCGACGACGGCGGCGCGGAGTTTGGCGTTGGGTTGGCTCATGCCGCAAAACTAAGCCATGGGCCGCCGCCGGGGGAAGGAAGAAATCGCTGCCGCAGCGCGGGTTCGGGCCTTGACCGGCCCCGGACCGTGCCGGATAATGCCCTAAGGAATCCCCGCGGTTCCGCCGTTTCCGTGCCGGACGCCATCCGGACCCGGGCCAAGGAGGGCCCCACCATGACATCTGCCAACCGGCTGTCTCCCAGGTCGTTGCGTCACCCGTGCGCGGTGGTGTGCGGCCTCTTCCTGTTTCTGGCGGCGGCCGTCGCCACCGCCCAGGAGTTCACGCCCGAGATGCTCGAGGCCGCCTCGCGGCAGACGGGGCTGAGCAAGGAGGAGCTGCTGCGGCGCTACCAGCAGCAGAAGGCCGAGGCCCCGGCGACGACCGAGGATGCGGCCTCCGAGCCCGGCCGCACCTCCCTCGCCGGCATCGACGACACGCGGGCGGGCGGCGCGGCCGCCGCGGCCGCCGACCGCTTCCGCGACACCGACGCCGAGGTCGTGCTGCCCTACGGCCGCGAGCTGGCCGACGAGGCTCTCCTGGCCGACCTCACCGAAGCGGCCGCGGCCGGCGGCACCGGCCCCCGCTTCTTCGGCGAGGACTTCTTCCATCTCGACGCCGGCGTCTTCACGCCGCCCAGCTTCGGCCCCGTCAGCCCCGACCACCGCCTGGGCGTGGGGGACGAGGTCGTCATCAACGTGTGGGGCGACGTCGACCTGCAGCTGACCCGCGTCGTCGACCGCGACGGCTCGATCATCCTGCCGCGCGTGGGCAAGGTGGCCTGCGCCGGGCGCACCCTGGCCGCGGTCGATCAGGCCATCCGCGAGCGCCTGGCCTCGATCCACAGCAGCATCGCCGTCGACGGCAACGCCAAGGGCGACGGGGCGGGCACCTTCGTCGAGGTCACCCTCGGCCATCTGCGCGCCATCCGCGTCTTCGTGGTGGGCAACGCGGTGCGCCCCGGCTCCTACGAACTGAGCTCGGTCTCGACGGTGCTGACGGCCCTGTACGCGGCCGGCGGCCCCACCGACCTGGGCACCTACCGCGCCGTCGAAGTCGTGCGCGGCGGCGAAACGGTGGGCACCTTCGACCTCTACGACTACCTGCTGGGCGGCAGCCGCGCCCAGGACATCACCCTGCAGGAGGGCGACACGGTCTTCATCGGCGACCGCGGGCCTGCCGTGCAGGTGACCGGAGGCGTGCGTCGCCCCATGTACTACGAGCTGGTGGCCGGCGAGTCGCTGGCCCAGCTCATCCGCTACGCGGGCGGCTTCGGCGCCACGGCCGCCCCCGAGGTGATCCGCATCGAGCGCATCCTGCCGCCGGCCCTGCGGCGGGCGGGCCAGCCGGACAAGGTCTTCCTCGACGTCGCCTACGACGCGGCGCGCATGCGCGCCGCCGACGGCGAGCCGGTGGCCATCCTCGACGGCGACGTCGTCACCGTCGACGACATCGGCGACCGCCTCGAGAACTGGGTCGAGGTGCGCGGCCACGTGAAGCGCCCCGGCCGCTACGAGTACCGCGACGGCATGACCGTCAGCGACCTGCTCCAGGCCGCCGAGGGCCTCTGGCCCGACGCCCTGACCGAGCGCGCCGTCATCGACCGCACCACCCCCGACAAGACCTTCCTCTCGGTGGCCGTGCCCCTGCAGGGCGTGCTCGACGGCGCGGTGGCGCCGCCGGCGCTGCAGGCCCAGGACGTGCTGCACGTGTTCGCGCGCTGGGAGATCCAGGAGCGGCCGCAGGTCCACATCACGGGCGAGGTGCACCGCCCCCTGAGCGAGGACTTCCGTGCGGGCATGACCCTGCGCGACCTGATCCTCAAGGCCGGCGGCCTGAAGGAGGGCGCCAACCTGCTGCGGGCGGAGGTCTCGCGGCTCGACGTGGCCGCCGTCACCAACCCCGATCCCAGCCAGCGCCCCGCCCAGACCACGACGGTCATCCCCGTCGCCCTCGGCGACGACTTCCTGACGCGCGAAGCGAGCTTCGCCCTCGCGCCGTACGACCGCGTCGCCATCCGGCGCCTGCCCTGGTGGGAGATGCAGGAGACGGTGGCGGTGCGCGGCGAGGTGTTCTATCCCGGCCTGTTCAGCCTCGAGCGCAAGGACGAGCGGCTGAGCTCGGTGCTGGCGCGCGCGGGCGGCCTGACGCCGGACGCCTATGTCGTCGGCGCGCGCGTGGTGCGGGCGCAGGACGGGGTGGGGAACATCGCTCTGGACCTGGCCAGGGCCCTGGCCGAACCCGGCTCCCAGTGGGACATCGTCCTGCAGGACGGCGACGAGATCGTGATCCCGGACCAGATGTTCACGGTGAAGGTGGTGGGCGAGGTCGGCTTCCCGACGTCGCTGGTGTGGGAAGAGGGCCGGAAGATCAACGACTACGTGGACCGCGCCGGCGGCTATCTCGAGAAGGCCGACAAGGGCAAGACCCGCGTCGTGTGGCCGAACGGGATGTCGCTGCCGAACAAGGGCGGCTCGGAGGTGGTCGCGGGTTCGACGATCATCGTGCCGCTGGAGCCGCCGCCGGAAGGCAAGACGACGATCGAGACGATCCGGGACATCACGGGGATCGTGGCTTCTTTGGCGATGGTGTGGTTGGTGATCGAGAATACGAAATGACTGGATTGAGGGGTAACCCGGAATCTGTCCGTCGTTATAGGGAGCATGGCATGGATATGCAGGGCGAAACCGTCTCTATTTGTGATGTCGACAAGTATGGACTGCTTACTGTCGTGGCAGTATTTGCAAAATATCGCTTGATCCTGGTGCTCGGATTCATCGCGGCTGTAGTAATTGCGGGATTGTATTGGCTTTTGACCCCTGAGAACTACGACTCTTCGTCGACATTCATCCCGTCGTCGAGAGTACTGGGAGACTCGGATTCGGGCCAGTTGGGGGCATTGAAGAGTGCTGCTTTGTCGTTTGGGGTATCGGTATCGGCCGGCAAGGCAGACCCGTCGCTGCTATATAGTAGCTTTTTGGAATCCAGAGTAGTTGCGGAGAAAGCCATCATGGAAGAGTTCGTAGATGCCAATGGGGACACACTGCGTCTGGCGGACCGATTTTCCAAAGACCATTCTTCTCGCGAAGAGGTGATGTATTACGGCAGGAAGTGGCTAAGAAATAAAGTACTTCGAGTTTCCACTGATCCGAAAACGGGAATGACTACGGTAAAGGTGCGACTCGAAAACAGGCAGATCGCCTCAGAGTTGGCGAATTTCCTGGTAAGAGAGGTCGAAGAGTTTAATCGCGGAATTCGAGCCCAGCACGCGATTGATCAATATGAGTTTATTGACAAACGGTATGAGGAGATTGCCGGCAAGTTAGAGGACGCCGAGAGTGAACTGCGGGTGTTTCTTGAGGAAAACCAAGTCCGTCGTGACTCACCAACATTGGAACTTAGACTGAATAAACTGCAGAGAAACGTCAATTTCTATGAGTCTCTTTACAGCAACATGGGTGCGCAGCTTGAGCTGGCCCGCATTGAGTCAATCAAAGATTTTCCGACTATTATTGTAGTCGATGTCGCGCAGCCTGCCGCTTTCAAGTCCTCTCCGCGCCTTGGGAAGGCGCTTGTTCTTTTTGTGTTTGTCATCATGTTCGGGCTTTGCATTGTTGTCTTACTTGTTGACTATTTCGTCGGTGTTTCAGAATCAATGCCGATAATGTATATTCGGTCGGTATTCAAAAATCGATAGCATGCCTGGTTGGCATTGAGTTGGGAGCGACTTGGGACAGAGAGAACTTACTCTTTAGACTTTTGGTGGGCAATGTGCGGGATTTGATCGGCAGGTCTAGTGCCTTTGTACCGCAGTACGCACGGGAGTTTTCCGGACTGTTCCTGGCGGGCAGCTTGAATAACCTGGCGTCATTTTTTGTTACACTCTATGCGGCGAGGGAACTCGGCCCAGAGGTCTTTGGTACTTTGGGCCTGTTGGTCGCACTCAGCATGTTCGGCGTTAGTTTGTTCGATTGCGGTACGTCAGTCAGTATGGTGCGAAGCTACAACGCAAATGAATCTACGTGGTCAGTGTTCCCCACAATACTGTTGTGGAAAGTCGCATTTGGCGCCATTTGCGTTCTTACGTCGTTTTTAATAATCCCTTTTGGGCAAGTTGGCCCTTTGGTTCGGTCGCTCGGCGGGCCGGAGGGCGTAGTCTTATCTGTTGTGGCCTCAAGTCTCACCAGCGTCTGGTTTACCATCAAGGGAGCCTTCCAGGCATTGGGCTACTTTCGGGAGCTTTCATCCCTCCTAGTCGGCTATGCTGCTATTCGATGCATTCTACTAGTGACTTTGGTTGCTTCCAGTGACCCGTCTGTGTTCCTATTCCTTGTAGCGTTGTACATAGTCCCCGTTGGCCTAATCGCACCAATCGGCTGGATTGCATTTGTCCGGAAGTCGAGGTGCGAGGGCACCGACACGTCCGTCGTATGGTCGTTCAAAAACTCGTTTGCGACGCTGAAACGAGTATTTTCATACGGTAAGTGGGTTGCGGTTTCCAGCATTGCTTTTGCCGTACTTTGGAGAGTTCCGATATTTAGTTTGAACAGGCAAGAGAATCTTGAACAGGTTGGGGTTTTCAATGCGGGAATGACATTTGTTGCAATTTTTGTCCTTCTGAATACCTCAGCCCGAACTCTCATTCTTCCAAGGGTTTCAGCTATGTCCACAAACGACGAGCGGATCCGGTTCCGATCGTCGGCGATGAAGTTCGCGGTGCCATATACACTCGTGATGGCGGTGGCTATTGGTGCAATCGCACTAGTCCAGTTCTTTGTTTTAGGTCCAACTTATCGAGCTGCGGTACCCGTGTTCCTGATCCTGGGTGTAGGTACCGCGGTTATGATGTTCGCTGGGTTGTTTAATTCTCTGGTCCACGCCCATGGCGTCCCGAGCATGGACGCAAAGGCCAACCTCGCAAAGATCGTGGTCTTGCTACTGGCTCTTGCCATTGCTCCCGTAAACGTGATCGCAACTGCGACGGTCTTTGCGGTAGTCATAGCTGTAGGGGAATGGGGGCTGTTCGCAGCTCTCTATCGACGAGAGTTTAAACAACGCAATGTGGCAGAGTAGTCGATCGGCAAGTTCCATTGTTAGGCTCTGCTTCAGTGCAGTTGCCTTTTCGATTTGCGTTGGTTCTCTACTGTTTGAACCGGACTGGGCGATGCCCTGTATCGCAATCCTAGCTTTCTCTCCTTTGCTGGATAGAGCTGTCTTTGCCCAGTCTGACCTCCTTACACCCACCGTGTTGGTCCCGCTGATATTCGGCTTGTATGTCATTGGGCCGACTCTCGTGGTACAGGGCTATAGTTCTGATGTCTTGCGCAACTACGGCACTCTCAATCTCTTCGCAATGAGTGGGCTGACTTTGGGGTTGTGGGTAGTCCGGAGGAGACCCACTGCAGAATTGGCGCGAACAGTCGTGGCCTGGGACTTTGAAATCCTCAAAATTGCGAGTTGGGTTCTTTTCCTTCTGGGGGCTCTTGGTATTGCAACTCAGGTTCGTGCATTTGGGGGGATTGGCGCACTGGTTGGAGTAGGCTATGGGGCCGAGAGATACGCACTCTTGCGGACTACGACTACCTTTGGTGCCGGCTTCGAGTGGTGGCTCCTCGGATGTGGGTGCCTGTGGTTCTATTCACTTAGAACGGGAAGGCGTGCAACTGCGCTCTTGTCGGCATTGATCGCTGTTCCCGTGATCCTCCTGCTACTCCAAATCGGTGGTCGCAGTACCATTGTCTATTTTGTGGTATTTGTTGCCGTGCTCTATAGCGAGGGACATAAGCGTATCAGGGGGAGCGCTGTTGTATTTGGCTTGGTTGTTGGTATTGCGCTTGCCCAATTCTACAATCTGGCGAGGTATTTTCTCGCAGAAGGTATACTTACATCGGTATCCGAAACCGCCAAAATCGTTATGCAACACCCAGAAGCAGTGCTCCCGACCTCGGCCAATGAGTTTCGAGCTCCACATACTTCACTCATGGAAGCGCTTGCATACTATCCCGACGCTCGTTATTGGGGCTTGTCATATGCAGCTGGACTAGTGAACGCTGTTCCTGTGCTACCTAGTATTTTGAACATGGACCTTTTGAACATAAGTCGTGTACGGCTTGAGTTTATTGACCCTCTGCTTCTTTCAGAAGGGGGGGGGCTGGGGTTCTCGCCGGTCGCCGAAGGATATCTAAATTTCGGGATCTTAGGCGTTTGGCTACATATGTTTTGTTACGGCGTGCTGGGTGCATGGGTCTTCAGGAAATCTCGAGAAACATCAAGTCTAGGTTGGCTACTCATTGCAGCTGGCGTGATGCCGATACTTTGTTTCGACGGTCTTAGAATCCACTTTGCATCTGCGATCTACAAGTGCCTGAGGGTGTACCTCATGCCCGTTTTCGTCTATTTGTTTATTCGACTGTCTCTCAAGTCCGCTGGTACTCGCCGAAGGGGACCGAGACAGCAGGACCATCTGCAAAGGAGCACGAAGTCGCGGGAAGACAATTTGGGCGCCAGCGAGCCGGGGGCCTCATGAATCGGGAGTTCAAGGTCGTTCAGATTGTCCCCTCAATAAGTTTGGGGGGCGCGGAGCAAATGGCCCTAAATCTGACCAGAGTATTGACTGAAAAGGGGTTGGACGCTCAGATAGTGAGTCTTTCTGGCAACAGTGAAGTTTGGAATGAGGTGTGGCGGAAGAGAGGGTTGGATTACAATGCGGCCTACTTTGTCGGCAAGCGCCAAGGGCCGGATTTCAGCTGCTTGCGAGGACTTTTTCGCCATCTTGGGCAGATCCGGCCTCGTGTAGTCCATTCACACATGCACGCACTAAGGTATCTGGTTCCGTGTGCAGTTCGGCAGCGACAGCCCAGATATTTTCATACGCTTCACTCCATTGAGAAGGCCCACAGATCCATAGCAGAAAATGTGACTCATGCCGTTGCACGTTCATTGAACATCCATCCTATCGGAGTTTCTCGTGCGGTTGCAAAATCGTATGAGGGAGGAGGTGTCTACCGACATGTGCCCGTTATAGAGAACGGAATCGATACTGGTCGATTCGCGTTCGATCCGGGTGCGCGACAAGAAACAAGGAGTATGCTGGGTGCCCGTGACGGGACTGTTGTGTACGTTTGCGTCGCTCGCTTTCATGATGTAAAGAACCACTTGGCGTTGATCAGGGGATTTCTTGAGGTGCTCGAGGATGGCCGCGACCTGATGCTTGTCCTTGTCGGAGATGGCCCGACGCGAGTGGAAGCAGAGAATCTAGTTGCAAGTCGGGAGCAGAGTATGCGTATCCGTTTCCTTGGCGCCGCATCCGACCCGTGCAAGTTGCTCGCTGGGGGTGACTTCTTTGTGCTTGCGTCCAAGTGGGAAGGTCATCCCTTGGCTCTGCTTGAAGCGATGTCCGTTGGACTAGTCCCAATCGTGCCTCGAGTCGGTGGTATACCGGAAATCGTCCAAGATGGAGAAAACGGAATCCTGTTTGAGCCGTCCAGATCAGGTGAACTTGCCGGGGCGATTCGGGCGTCATTGCAGATGTCTGGCCGCGCCACGATGAGCAAACTGGCTAGGGCGACCATTGAGAAAAAGTTTAGCTCAGATGCAATGGGAATGCACTATTTGGAGTTGTATGGGGGGAGGGCGGAATGACGGCTTCCTATGTGGATTCAGGCCTGTCTTGGTAGAATGGCACAATGTGTTTCGAAAACCTGGGGGCTGAGAAGCCGTATTGGGCGATACAGCGCCGAGGTGGCCAAGAATAGTCGGTGTACGGGCTTGACGCCGATCTGGCGGATGTGTGAAGCGGGTTGAATAGAGGGAGTCACATGCGGGTGCTTGCGGTTGTCCCGGGAAGTGCCGAGGGCAAGATTATGATTTTTGCCAAGCGCCAAGTTGCCGCGTTGAAGGGCAGAAAACATGATGTGGCCGAATTCTATGTGGCTGATCGTGTTTCTCCTCTTGCGGTCCTAGGGGAGTATAGGCGGCTGCGTCAAAAAATTGAAGAGTTCAAGCCTGAAATCGTTCACGCGCACTACGGAACCGTAACAGCGTTGTTGGTTGTTGTAGCATCCGGTCGAGTACCTTCGGTGGTTACGTTTAGGGGGAGCGATCTGAACCCCTCAGAGGCAGTCTCGAGATTTCGAAGCATCGTAGGACGGTTCATCAGTCAAGTTTCGGCGCTTTTTGCGACGAGGGTTGTTTGCGTGAGCGCAAATCTGGCCGCATCTCTGTGGGTGAGATCGCATAAAGTAGCGGTTATACCCTCTGGCGTCGACCTCAAAGCGTTTCGACCAATGGACTATCAGGAGTCGAGATTGAGGTTGGGGTTCGCGCCTGCGACTCCTCTGCTTGTGTTTAATTGTGGCGGAGATCCATGGGTAAAGAACTTAGCGCTCGCCGAGAAAGTATTCGCCGAGGTCCGAAAGAAGATGGGAAACGTAGAATTCGAGATAATGCGTAGCAATTGGAGACCCGAGGACGTACCATCGCTGTTTAGTGCGGCAGATTGCCTGCTCGTGGTTAGCCGATATGAAGGCTCGCCCAACGTCGTAAAGGAGGCGATGGCATGTAATCTGCCAATAGTTAGTGTGGATGTGGGAGATGTTCGCCAGCGGCTAGAGCGAGTTGAGAACTGCTTCGTTGTTGATGCGGCTCCTGAAGTTTTGGCTGATCAAGTAGTCCAGGTATTGGCCAAGCGGGATAGATCGAACGGGAGGATCCACTGTCAAGAGTTCTCACAAACGGAAGTCTTGGATAGATTGGAACGTGTCTACGTTGATTCAATCGAAAGTTGAACCCGAAAGCGAAAGGTCCGTGTGGGTTTAGCCGTTTTTTTCTGATTTTTTCAGTGCATTCCGAATCCACTCCACGGCCGATTCTCCCCGCTTCAACTACCAGATCACGTTGGGTAAGTCTCCGTCGAAAGCTATGGCGCGGATGATCTGTTCTGTTTCACCAGCGATTTTGTCCCTGTCGAATCGCCGCGAGAGTTGAATGGCGTTATCTCGGACCCTGCGAAGCTCGACGGGATCCCGGATGAGTTCCAGAATCACCCGGGCGAGGCTCTCGGGATCTCCTGGCTCGAACGTCCGTCCTGAATTGTGGCAATTTACTAAGTGCTCCGCCTCGCATCCTTTGGTGACAATTGGAGGAGTGCCGGATGCCAGTGCCTCATATACCTTTGAGGGCATGGTACCGGGTAGCTCACAGGCCAAGGGCACAAGGCTGAGATCTGCCGATGCGACAAGTTCCGCTATTTCACTTTTGGGAATTCGGTCGGAAAACAAGACGTTCTTCAATGCTTCGTCTTCGGCGCGTGATACAAGCTTCTCTTTGACGGGGCCATCTCCGACGAACAGGATGCGAATCCTAGGATCTGATTCCAGAATCTTGGCCGCGCCGAGAACGGTTTCCAAACCTTGGGCTAATCCATGCAGGCCGCAGTATATGACCAGAAACTGATCCTTGGAGACAGAATGTTTCATTCGGGCATGCGTACTGGACTTTGCTGGACTAAACATTTTCGTGTCTACACCATTGCTAATCACTGTGGTGGCGACTTCTGGAAATCTATCGTTGATCTGGTGCATCGCACCGGGATTCGTTAGTGCGACGACGTTGCTGTTTCGATATGCAAAGGATTCAAGTGCCTCAAGGCATTTGATTAGAAAGCCGTTGCTGCCTACCCCCATGCGTACCAGGATGTCAGGCCAAATGTCCGACACATTGAAAACTAGCTTTGCTCGTTTAATGTACTTGAGGAACACCCCTGTGGGGGCTAAGAACAATGGGGGGCTCTCCGTGAGAATGAGTTGCGATCGTCTTGCTACAAGTATGCCAGCAATGAAACTCGCGGCTGCGAATGACGAATAGCAGAGTAGTCGCAGTACTGGAGAAGCGGACTTCGTTGGAAAAACCGGTACACGATGAACTTTGATGCCGTCGACCATCTCGGTCTTGAACACGCGGCCGCGATATCCTCTAAAAATCTTACCTGTAGGATAGTTCGGCATTGCTGTCAGGACGGTGATTTCATGGCCGGCCTGGGAGAGACGTACCGCTAACTCGTGAAGGCGAGCTTGCGGTGCACCCATTTCAGGAGGGTAGTATTGGGTGAGAATGAGTACTTTGACTATCTGATCCATGGTTCTTTCTCGGGTTGCTGGGCGCTATCATTGAAAGTGGCTAGATCCAAACCGGCTTTCGTATGGGTTTTCGGCGGTTCTAGGTGCCTTTCCGGGCTGCTCCGAAAGCAATGTATCGTGAACCGGATGTCGTGAGCGGCACGATCAGCCGATCTGCAAAATACAAGAGGTCTCTCTGAGTATTGGACCTCCCCAGGGCTGCGAGTTGCCCCCAACTGGTAGCATGATACTGATCAAACTCGGAGAACAACCTGGATAGCTCTTCGAGCGTAAGATAGCGCCATTCACGTCCCCACTTGACGAATCGCCTGCGAAAGAACTGATGGAAGCGATTTCCTTCGAGATTCTCCGCAAACAATACGATTCCATTTGGTTTGAGAACTCTGTGCATCTCACAAATGACATCTTTGATCGAGCTTAAGTCGTCATTGCGTCCGATCCCGCCCAGAATCGACTTGAAAGCAATGACGTCAAAGAGCTCGCTAGGGAACTCGATGGCTTTTGCGTCGATGTCTCGGTAGGTAACGAGCTGATCGACACAATACGACTCATGAAGCTTGATTGCTGATTCATGCACGCCGCCAATGTCTGAACAAACTACGTTTGCACCCAGTTTGGCAAACAGCAGTGACAAGCCACCGAGATTGGATCCAAGTTCAAGGACCTTCTTGCCAGAAAGCCCTTGTGTTAAGTGCTTGGACCAGAACGGGAGAGCTCGCGACCAGCTTTTTACATCCCAGCCGAACACGTCGTCTAGTAACTGGGTGCTGTCAGAAAATTTGCATAATTCCATGATCGTTGCACTCGACTCGAGGAGAAAACCTGAATTAGCGGCGAAGGTCTTTGTACCGCCGCTAATATCGGATGCACGCAGCGGCTTCAACTGCTGCAAGATTCAACGGCCCCGACGACGTCAGCCACGTCCTCAGCCGACAACCCCGGATGCAGCGGCAGACTCACCAGCCGTTCCGACTCCCGGAACGCCACCGGGAAGTCCCCGGGCCGGTACCCGTACTTCTCGCGGTAGTAGGTGAAGGTGTGCACCGGGATGAAGTGCACGCTGGTGCCGATGTTGCGCGCCCGCATCCCCTCGATGAACTCGTCGCGCGAGATCTTCAGCGCGCCCTCGCGGATGCGGATGGGGAAGAGGTGCCAGGCGCTCTCGCAGTCCGCCCGCTCCACCGGCAGATCGAACGCCTCGCCGAGGCCGGCGAAGAGCTCGCGGTACAGCGCCACGATCCCGCGCCGGCGGGCCAGGATGGCGTCCATCTTCTGCAGCTGCTGCAGGCCCATGGCGGCCTGGATGTCGGTCATGTTGTACTTGTAGCCCGGCGTGACGATGTCGTAGCGCCACGAGCCCGACTTGTCGTTGCGCTTCCACGCGTCGCGGTTCATGCCGTGCAGGGAGGCCACGCCGGCGGTCTCGATGTGCGCGGGCGTCCAGGTGAGCATGCCGCCCTCGGCGGTGGTCAGGTTCTTGGTGGCGTAGAACGAGAAGGCCACCGGGTTTTCGCAGGCGCCGATCATGCGCCCCTTGTACTTCGCCGGCAGGGAGTGGGCCGCGTCCTCGATCAGCAGCAGACCGTGCTCGTCGCAGATGGCGTGCAGGGCGTCCAGGTCGCAGGGGTGGCCGCCGTAGTGGACGGCGATCACGGCCTTGGTGCGGTCGGTGACGGCGTCGCGCACCCGGGCCGGGTCGATGTTCATGGTGTCCGGCTCGATGTCGGCCAGGACCGGCCGGGCGCCCACGTGCTCGATCACGGCCACGGTCGCGGTGAAGGTCATGGGGGTGGTGATGACCTCGTCGCCGGGGCCGATGCCGGCCACGACCAGGGCCGTGTGCAGGGCGGCGGTGCAGCTGCTCAGGGCCAGCGCGGCGGGGGCGCCGGTGAAGGCGGCGAACTCCTGCTCGAAGCGCTTGGTCTTGGGGCCCGTGGTGATCCAGCCCGAGCGCAGGCTGTCGACGACCTCGGCGATTTCCTCTTCGCCGAGATAGGGGGGCGAGAACGGCAGGAAGTCTTTGCGCATGACTCTCATCCTTGAGAGATGGGTGAATGTTCCCGGAACCGCGACCTTACCCGATCCCCGTCGGGCGGCCCATCGAAATCCGCTGCGGATGGTCCGGTTCGCGATGCCAGAACCGGACCCGAACCATCGTTGCTGCTCCAAATGTAAACGAATACAACTAAACGTGTTGGCGCGACCAGGTTCTGGACAGTTTTTTCCGCCGGCGACGTGAATTTAGCTTGGAAATCCGGCCTCCGTCCACCAGAATGTCGGGACGCGGAAGATCCGATGGTTATTGATTTCAACATCTTAGCCTCGCCCATCTGGACAATCCTGTTTGGCCAGCACGGAAAACGGCACTGTCGTTGCTAAAGATCTGGCTTAAATGGCCGAAAAGGATTCCCTGCAAGGGGAGGAAAGACTTGAAACGGACATTCGATCTGCTCTTCGCCGCGACCGGGCTGGTCGCGCTGACTCCGGTGCTGGGGCTGCTCGCCCTGGCGGTGTGGGTTTCCAGCCCGGGCCCGGTTTTCTTCCGCCAGGAACGGCTCGGCCTCGCGGGCGAGAGCTTCCGCATCTGCAAGTTCCGCACGATGACGGTGCGCAACACGGGGCCCGCGGTCACCGCCGGCAACGACGCCCGCATCACGCCGGTGGGCCGCTTCCTGCGCCGCCACAAGCTCGACGAACTGCCCCAGCTCTGGAACGTGCTGAAGGGCGACATGAGCTTCGTGGGGCCGCGGCCCGAGGTGCCCGAATTCGCCGAGCTGTTCCCCGAGCGCTACGCCCGCATCCTGCGCGTGCGGCCGGGCATCACCCACGGCGGCACCCTGCTCTTCCGGCGCGAGGAGGAGATCCTCGCCTCGGTGGCCGATCCGCGCCGCTTCTACATCGACGAGGTGCTGCCGGCCAAGATGACCGCCTACGAGGCCGACCTGGCGCCCGGCCTGCTGCAGGACATCCGCGTCATCGTGGCCACGATCGCGCCGTTCCTCGCCGCCGAACCCTTCGGGCCGGAGGACTTCATCCCGGCCGTGGCCATGGCGAGCGCGCCGGCCGACGCCGACGAGGCGCTCATTCCGGCCGCCATCGCGGCCCTCGAGCCCATCCTGCGCCCGACGCCGCTGGCCCCGACGCATCTGGTGCGTCCGGCCGCCCGCGTCTGGACCCAGCCCAGCCACCAGTCCACGCCGCGGGTGGCGCACCTCGGTTCGGCCCTCGCGCGCACGGGCACCGAGGCGGCCCGGCCGTCCCGGCGCCAGGTGGCCGCCGTCTGACCGGTTCCTGACCGCCCGACAACCGAACGCCCCCGGCTCGCGAGCCGGGGGCGTCTTCGTTCCGGAACGGATGGGGCGCCGTCTAGCAGGCTGTTGAAAAACTCCTCCCGGCACGCGGTACGCCTGGCCAAGCCGATCTCCGCGTTGCGATCCCTTG
>JAGRNP010000037.1 GCA_020440705.1 bacterium
GCGTTGCGATCCCTTGCCGTAGCTCCGGCTACGGCGGCGGAATCGCGCCTTGATCTCGGCCCGGCCAGGCGCTCCGGGTACCAGAATGAGTTTTTCAACAGCCTGCCAGGCAGAATCAGGCGGAGGCGCGGGCCAGGACCCGGCGCACGTGGGTCAGCAGCTCCGGAATGCCGTACGGTTTGGCGAGGATTTCGTCGTCCGGGCCGACTTCCTGTTCTTCGCGCAGGGCGCCGGGGTCGAAGCCGGAGGCGAACAGCACCGGCACGTCGGCCCGGATCGCCCGGAGCGCCGCGCACGTCTCCCGTCCGCCCATGTGCGGCATCACCATGTCGAGCAGCACGAGATCGATGGTCGCCGGCCGCGTGCCGAACACGGCGACGGCCTCCCGCCCGTCCGCGGCCGTGAGCACCTCGTAGCCCACGCGGCGCAGTGCCCGCGCCGCCAGTTCCCGGACGCTCGGCTCGTCCTCGACGACGAGGATCGTGGCGTCCGCGCCGGCGACGTCCGTCTGCGCGGTGCCCGTCGTCTCCGTTGTCCCCTCGTCCCGGACGGCCGACGGCAGGAGCACCGTGAAGACGGCGCCGGCGCCCGGTGCGCTGGCCACACGGATCGTTCCCTCGTGGCGGGACGCGATCCCGATGGCGGCCGCGAGGCCGAGGCCGGTGCCGGCCCCCACCGCCTTGGTGGTGAAGAAGGGTTCGAACACCCGCGACGCCGTCTCGGGAGCCATGCCGGGGCCGTCGTCGCGCACCTCGACGGCGACGAACGGTCCGGGCGCGAGGTGGGGGGTGTCGGCGCAGTCGGACTCGTCGAGTTCGCACCGCCGCGCGGCGACCGTGATCGAGCCCCGCCGGCCCACCGCCTCGCGTGCGTTGTCGAGCAGGTTGCGGAAGACCTGCTCCACCTGGTGGGGGTCGACGGCCACGGGCAGTTCCCCGTTCGGCAGCGCGAGGTCGAGGGTGACGCCGTCCGGCAGGCGGGGCCCGGATTCCCGCACGACGTTCTCGAGCAGCCGGCGCAGGTCCTGCCGCTGCGGGAGCGTGCGCTGGCGCTGGCTGAAGGCGAGCAGCTGGCGCGTGAGGGTCATGGCGCGCTCGATGCCGCGCTCGATCTCCTGCAGGTCCTCGGCCGTCTGGCCGGTGGGGTTCGTGTCCTGCACCACGAACTGCAGGTTGCCCAGCATGGCCTGCAGCAGGTTGTTGAAATCGTGGGCGATGCCGCCGGCCAACTGGCCCACCGCCTGCAGCTTGCGCGACACGACGAGCTGCTCCTCGAGGACCCGGCGCCGCGTGATGTCGCGGCCCACCGCGGTGACGGCCTGCACGAGGCCGTCGTTGTCGCGCACCGCCTTGAGGGACCAGGCCTGCCAGGCGTTCCCGTCGACGGTCAGGGACCGGTGCTCGTCGTAGGCATGGTAGGGCGGCCGCACCAGCCGGGCGAGGACCCCGGCCGTCCGTTCACGGTCCTCCTCCTGCACGAGGTCGAGGAAGCTCGTGCCGAGCAGCTCCTTCTCGGGTCGTCCGGCGGCGGCGCAAAGACTCGGGCTGACGTACTGGAAGCATCCGTCCCGGTCGAGCTGCACCACCAGATCCTGCTGGTTCTCCACGAGCAGCCGGTACCGCGCCTGGCTGGCCCGGAGCGCTTCCTGGCGGCGCAGGAGCAGGTGCAGCAGGTACGCCAGACCGGCCACGAGCAGCACGCCCAGGACGGCGAGGATCTCGTCGGCCGGCGTCGAGGCCGAGGCCAGATGGCTCGCCGTCGGGCTCAGGTGCAGGGTCATCTCCCGGTCGACCACGCGCACGGGCACGTCGACGAGCCACGTCCCGTCCGGAGGTTCCGGGTCGCCCAGGTGGCGGTAGGCCAGTCCCGTCTGCCCTTCGATCAGTTCGAACGAAACGCGGCGGCGAAGCGTGGAGTCGGGCAGGCACGCGTCGACCAGGGGTTCGATGCGGAAGACGCCGTTCACGAGCCCCAGGGGGCGGCCCGCGAGGTCTGTCAGCTGCTGGTAGATGGCAAAGCCCTTGCCGCCCTGCAGCAGTTGGATCAGCGGCGTCCGCAGGGGCCCGTCCTGGGCGGCAGCGAGCTGGATCGCCGTCTGGACGGCGGGGTCGGGATGCTCGTTGAGGTTGCGCCCCAGCACGCCGGGATTCGTCGAGTCGGGCACCACGACGGCGATCTCCCCGGACGGCCGCACCCAATTGATGGCCTGGAACGACGGGTACCGGCCGACGAGCTGGCCGGCCCGCTCGGCGAAACGGCGCCGGACGTCGTCCGCGCTGCGGAACTGCCGGTCGGCGAGATGCGAGAGCAGGCCCGCGCGGTCGTCGATGAAGGTCTCGAGACGCCGGCCCACCTGTTCGGCCAGGAGCCGGTTCTCGAGGACGATGCGGGTCTGCTCGACCCGTTCGATGCGGAGGAAGAGGAACACCGTTCCGAGCGATCCGGCCAGGAAGAACGTGAGGGGCAGCAGGTAGATCCGTCGGGGCAAAGGCACGGGATCTCCGGGCGGCGCGAGCGGTGGAGGGCTGTCGCGGACTGTCGCGGACGATGGGGCGACCCTATACTATGCCGACGGGCCCGCCGATTTCAACCTTGCAACCGCCGGCGCCGGCGTCGGGAGCACCATGGCCAGGCACACCTTCCTCTTCTTCGTCGACGGCTGCGGCTGGGGCGAGACGGACGCGGCCGTCAATCCGCAGCACGACTACCCCGGCGAGCTGTTCCGCCTGCCGCGGCGACCGCCCGCGGGAACCGCCCCGGTGCCCATCGCCCGGGGCGGCTGGGCGCGCCCCCTCGATGCCGTGCTCGGGGTTCCCGGCGTGCCCCAGAGCGCCACGGGCCAGACGACCCTGCTGTCCGGCGTGTCGGGGCAGGGCGCCCTGGGCAAGCACCTGACGGGGTTCCCCAACGAGACCCTGCGCGCGATCCTGCTGGAACACTCCGTTCTCAAGGGATTCACCGACGCCGGACTGCGGGCCCGCTTCCTCAACGCCTACCGGCCCCGTTTCCGGGAGCTGTCCCGGGAAAAGCAGCTCACCCTCTCGGCCACGACGGTGGCCAACCTCGCCGCCGACCTGCCCTTCTTCGATCTCGACGACGTGACCGCCGGCCGCTCGATCTACCAGGAGATGACCAACGCCGAGCTCATCGCACGGGGCTTCGCCGTCGCGCCGCTGACCCCGGTCGCCGCCGGGCGCATCGCCGCGGCGTCCGTGCGCGAGCACGATTTCCTGCTCTACGAGTACTTCCAGTCGGACAAGGCGGGACATTCGGGCGAGCGGGAGCGGGTGGTGGCGGAACTGACGCGGCTCGATGCCTTTCTCGGCGCCGTGCTCGACGAGCTGGCCGGGGATCTGGCCCGCGACACCCTCGTGCTGCTGTGCAGCGATCACGGCAACCTGGAGGACGCTTCGACCCGCCGCCACACCACGAATCCGGTGCCGCTGCTGGCCTGGGGGGCGGGGGCGGCGGAGTTCGTGGCGCCCCTGGCGCGGCTCGACGAGGTGACGCCGGCGATCCTGGCCCGGCACGGGGTGCGGCGGGGGTGAGCCGGACGGCCGGCTAGGGCAGTCGGCCCTCGAGGAAGAAGACCTCGAACACCTTCTCGTGGAAGATCGGCCCGTGGCCGAAGTAGCCCTCTTCGCCGAAGAGCTCCCCGTGGTCGGACATGATCATGAAGTAGGTGTTGTCCGGGCAGCGGTCCATCAGCTTGCCGACGACGCCGTCGAGGTGCTCGACGCAGGCGATCTGCTTCTCGTAGAAGGCGCGGAACTGCTCCGGCGTGAAGAACTCGTCCTCCTTGCGGTCCTTGATGAACTCGGAGGGGTTCTTCAGGAAATCGTCCAGGCCCTTGAAGACGCCGTGGACGCCGCTGATGTGGGGCAGGTCGTCGGCCGTCTCGCCGGGCAGCAGATACGGGTAGTGGGTCTCGCCCGTGTTGATGAAATGGAAGGTGGGGCGGTCCTTCGTGGGGTTCATGCCGGCGAAGCCGTCGCCGCCGTCGAGGATGAGCGACAGGTCGTTGTGGCTGGGCGCCAGCTCGTAGCGGTCGAAGTGCTGGCTCATGGCCGTCATGGGGTTCAGCACGGGCAGGCTGACGACGCCCTCGGTGCGGAAGCCCTGGCTGCGCAGGAAGTGGGGCAGCGAGAGCTGGGGCACGAACTTGCCGAACTCCACGTCCTTGATGTTCAGCCGCTGCGACCACAGCGCGAACTCGTCCCGGTACACGTTCGAGGCGAAGACGCCCTTGGGGCTCAGGTGCGGCACCATGCCCATCAGGAACGTGAAGTGGCTGGGGCTGGTCCAGCTGGCGTAGCTGTAGCGCTTCTCGGCTTTGCCGATGCGGTCCATGTTGGGCGTCTTGGCAGCCTGGTAGGCGTCGAAGCGGCAGCTGTCGAACACGATGAAGAAGACGTTGTTCAGCGGACCGTCGCCGCCGAAGATGCGTTTGACGCCGTCGAAGAAGCCAGCCATGTCGTTCCCCGGGTTGGAGTGGGCGGAAACTGCCCCGACAATGTCATGCCTGGGCCGGGAATCGGCAAGCGGGGGAAACGGCAACGGGCCGCCGGTGTCGGGGTGCCGGCGGCCCGTCTTCTCGCAGGGGGAAAGCGGCGGAGCCTACAGGGCGTCGTTCATGGCCTCGGCCAGGTCTTCCTTGCTCTTGAGGCCGACGAAGCTGTTCACCGCGTTGCCGCCCTTGAACAGCATCACCGTGGGAATGCCGCGGATGCCGAACTTGGCGGCCAGCTCCTGGTTGTTGTCGACGTTGACCTTGCCGACCTTCGCCTTGCCGTCGAAGTCGCCGGCGAGCTCCTCGATGATCGGGCCGATCATCTTGCAGGGGCCGCACCAGGGGGCCCAGAAGTCGACGAGCACGGGCACGTCGGCGTTGATGACCTCGGCGTCGAAGTTGTCGTTGGTGATCTCGAGCACGTTCGCCATGGTATCCACCTCTCGGATTCGGGGACCGGCCGGGGCCGGGTGTTGTGTCTGACTCGCTCGGGCAGCCTGAAGCAGGTGGTGTGCCAAGAATCGGGTCACGATGGCCCGATTCATAACTCATTAATTATAAACATTTTGAATGATATGCTGGAAATCGCCGCCCAGTTTTCCCTCGCCCGCAGCGTCGCATGCAACGATAATGTTGCAACGAAAACGTTGCCTGCAACGCCGGAGGAATCATGCCGTCCCGACCGACCCCCTCGGTGTCCATCGAGCACTTTCTCGGTCGCCTGCCCGGGCACGCGATCATCGAGATCATCTCGGCCCTGAACGAGGGCGTCATCGCGCTGGACCCGGACCTCCGCATCGTGGCCATGAACCCCACGGCCGAGCGCATGCTCGACCGCGACGCGGCGGCGCTCATCGGGGCCCCGGTGTGCGAGTTCTTCGGCGACCCCTCGTGCCCGCGCGACCTGCTGGCCGAGACCCTGCGTTCGGGCGACTCGATCATCGACTTCCAGACGACGATCAGCTTCGGCGACGACCGGCGCGGCGACGTGCTCCTGCGCTCGGTGCCGGTCACGGGCCGGGAGGGACGTCCGCTCGGCATCGTGCTGATCCTCGGCGACGTGACCGAGGTGACCGACCTGCGCAAGCGGGTCGACCGGCAGTTCCGGCTCGGCGACATCGTGGGGCGCGACCGCAAGATGCGCGAACTCTTCGACCTGATCACCGACGTGGGCGACAGCGAGGCCACCGTGCTGATCCGGGGCGAGAGCGGCACGGGCAAGGAACTCGTGGCGCGGGCCGTGCACCGGGCCAGTCGGCGGCGCGGCGGCCCGTTCGTCCAGGTGAACTGCTCGGCCCTCTCGGAGCACCTGCTCGAGTCCGAGCTCTTCGGTCACGTGCGCGGGGCCTACACCGGGGCGGTGGGCGACCGGCGCGGCCGCTTCGAAGAGGCCCACGGCGGCACGATCTTCCTCGACGAGATCGGCGACGTCAGCCCGGTCGTGCAGGTGAAGCTGCTGCGCGTGCTGCAGGAGCGCACCATCGAGCGCGTGGGGGACAACCGCCCGATCCCGGTGGACGTGCGCGTGGTGTCGGCCACCAACCGCGACCTCGACGCCCTGCTCGCCACCGGTCGCCTGCGCGAGGATTTCTACTACCGCATCAAGGTCATCAGTCTCCATATTCCCCCCCTGCGGGACCGGCGCGAGGACATCCCGCTGCTGGTGTCCCACTTCGCCGCGTCCATCGCCCGGCGCGAGCACCTGGCCGAGATCCCGGCCATCGGCGGCGAGGCCATGACGGCGCTCATGCGCCATGCCTGGCCCGGCAACGTGCGCGAGCTGGAGAACGCGCTGGAGCACGCCCTCGTGCTCAGCCGGGGCCGGACGGTGCTGCCGGCCCACCTGCCGCCCGAAGTGGGCGCGCCGGCCGGGACCGGGCCGCGGGGCCTGGGCGCCGTGCCCCGCCACAGCGACGCCGAGCGCGACGTGCTGGCGGCGGCCCTGCGCGAGACGGGCTGGAACCGCAGTCGGGCGGCCCGCCGCCTGGGCATCGACCGCACCACCCTGTGGCGCAAGATCCGCGAATACGGCCTCGAGCCGGACGCCTGACCGGCGCGACCCGAAAGGAAGACGATGAACGGCAAGGTGAAGAAGGGTCTGGGCATCGGCTGCCTGGTCGTGCTGCTGGCCGTGGTCGCCGTGGCGGGCGGGGCCACCTGGTACGCGGCCCGCATCAACCGCGAGTACAAGGAGGTCGCGCGTTCGGAGAAGATCCTGCGGGCCCAGGTGGGGCCCGACGCCTTCCGGCCGCCCGCCGAGCTCGACGTCGCCGCCGACCGTCTCGACGTGTTCCTCGCCGTGCGCGATTCGCTGTTCGAGGAACGCATGGACCTGGAGGCGGCGGCCACGACCTTCGCCCGGGAGCGTGAGCGCAACCGCGCGGGCGGGCTGAAGGGCTGGTGGAACCTGCTGGGGGCGGGGTCGGACCTGGCGCCGGTCTACGCCGCGTACTGGGAGACGCGGAACCGCGCCCTGACGGCCCACCGCATGGGCCCGGAGGAGTACGCCTGGCTGTACCGGGTCGTCTACCAGCGCTGGCTCGGGCGCGATCCGGACGACGGGCGCGAGAGCGGGGCGCCCGGTCCGGCCGAGCTGCCGCCCCTCGTCGGCGAGCTCACGCCGGCCAGCCGCGACGTGCTGGCGCCGCGGCGCCTGCGCCTCGAGGCGACCTACAGCCCGCTGCTGAACCCGGTCGAGCTCATTTTTTCGGGTCCGGAGGACTGACGTCCGGATCCGCTTCCGGTCCGGCGCGCCGCCGCCGTTCGCGGACGGCGCGCTGGAGCAGGAACTCGATCTGGCCGTTCACCGAGCGGAACTCGGCGTCGGCCCAGGTCTTCAGCTCGTCGTACAGGGCCGGGCTCATGCGCAGGGGGAATGCCTTGCGGGCCGCCATGCTACTGGTGCAGCGTGCCCGTATTGACGACCGGTTGGGCCGCGTGCTCGCTGCAGAGCACCACCAGCAGGTTGCTGATCATGACGGCCTTGCGGTCGTCGTCGAAGTCGGCCAGACCCTTCTCGCCCAGTTCGGCGAGGGCCATCTCGACCATGCCCACGGCGCCCTCGACGATCTTCGTCCGCGCGGCCACCACGGCGCTGGCCTGCTGCCGCTGCAGCATGGCGTGGGCGATCTCCGGCGCGTAGGCCAGATGGCTCAGCCGCGCCTCGATCACCTTCACGCCGGCCTTGTCCAGCCGCTCCTGGAGCTCCTTCTGCAGGTGCTCGCCGATCTCGTCGGTCGTGCCGCGCAGGGTGAGCTCGGCGTCGTCGCCGTCGTAGGGGTAGGCCCCGGCCAGATGCCGCACCGCCGACTCGCTCTGCACGTGCACGTAGTGCTCGTAGTCGTCGACGTCGAACAGCGCCTCGGCCGTGTTGGCGACCTTCCAGACGACCACCGCCGCGATCTCGATGGGGTTGCCCACCGAGTCGTTCACCTTCAGCCGCTCGCCGTTCAGGTTCCGCGCCTTGAGGCTGATCTTGATCTTGCGGAAGAAGGGGTTGGCGTAGCGCAGCCCGTTCTCGCGTGTGGTGCCCTTGTACGCCCCGAAGAGCAGCAGCGCCACCGCCTCGTTCGGGTTCACCACGAAGAGCCCCGAGAGCATCACGAACGAGACCAGGAGCAGGAAGACGCCGCCGAAGAGCACGGCGAGGTCCTTGCCGCCGACCCCGGCGATGAACATCCAGATCGAAACGGCCATGACGAACAGGCCGAGGCCGAGCATGCCCCAGCCCGATGCGGTCGTCGCCTTGCGTTCACTGTGCATGTGGTCCCTCCTTGAATGGGGTGATGGCGGGATGATATCACTTTGATCCCCATAGAGCAAGAGGGAAGGGGTTGCGAGGCGCCCAGCGGCTCCGAGAGGCAAAAGTCGCCGCCGGGCGCCTCGAAACCCCTTCCCTCGCGCCCTTTGGGGAACGAAGTGGCACCTTCCATCACTCCGTTCGGGGGGGATGGGGGGAACTTTCCCGGGGGGCGCAGACGTGTTGGGCGGGACGGCTCGCCGCTCCGTGCCCCGTCATCCCGACCCTGTTCATCCCGCAGAGATCGAATCGACACCGGCCTCCCTCACCCCCCGGAGGGAGGTGTGGGACGGTGTGGCGTCCCCTGATCCACAAACGCACACGGCCCGGACTGTGCGCAGCCTGTCCGGGCCGTGTGCGTTTGTGGATCAGGGGATGACCGACGCCGCCCTACGCCTCCCTCTCGCACCAGATGGCGACGAGGTGGCAGAGCGTCTCGGTGGCCAGTTCCATGTCCTTGACGCAGATCCACTCGCCGTAGCCGTGGAAGTCCTGCTCGCCGGTGAAGATGTTGGGCGTGGGCAGGCCCTTGGCCGTGAGGGTGGCGCCGTCGGTGCCACCGCGGATGCTGCCGCGCACCGGCTCCAGGCCCGTGCGCCTGACCGCCTCGAGGGCGTATTCCATGGCGCGCGGCTCCTTGGCCAGGTCGTACTTCATGTTGCGGTAGTACTCCTTGATCTCCATGCGGTACGACGAGCCGGGCCACCTGTCGCAGGCGGCCTGGGCGTGGGCGGCGATCATCTCGGCCTTGGGCTTCAGGCCGTCGAGTTCGAAGTCGCGGATCAGCAGGTGCACCTCGGTCTCGCTGGTGTTGCCCTTGATGGAGATGGGGTGGATGTAGCCCTGCTTGCCCTCGGTGGTCTCCGGCGCGCCCTCGCGGGGCAGGCCGGCCACGAAGTCGCCGGCGACCTTCACCGAGGGGATCATCTTGTCCTTGGCGTAGCCGGGGTGGATGTCGCGGCCCACGAAGGTGACGATGGCGCTGTCGGCGCAGAAGGTCTCGTCCTCGATCTCGCCGCGCTTGCCGCCGTCCATGGTGTAGGCCACCAGGGCGCCGAACCCGGCCACGTCGAAGTGCTTCACCCCGGCCCCGACCTCCTCGTCGGGTGTGAAGAGCACCTTCACCGGGCCGTGCTTCCAGTCCGGATTCTCGTGCATGCGGGTCAGGGCCTCCATGATCTCGGCGATGCCGGCCTTGTCGTCGGCGCCCAGGAGGGTGGTGCCGTCGGCCGTGATGATGGTCTCGCCGATGCATTGCTGCAGGTAGGCATTCTCGGCCGCGACGATCCTCTTGCCGTTGTGCGGCAGTTCGATGTCCCCGCCCCGGTAGTTCTCGTGGAAGGTGGGCACGACGTTCTCGCCGCTCACCTCGGGGTAGGTGTCCATGTGGGCGATGAAGGCGATGGGCGGCACCTTCTCGCAGCCCGGGCTCGCCGGCAGGGTCGCCGTCACGTAGCAGTGGTCGTCGACGGTGGCGTTGCCCAGGCCGACCGCATGCAGCTCGTCGACGAGGATGCGGGCCAGATCGAACTGGCGCTCGCTGCTCGGGTAGGTCTCCGCGTCCTCGACGCTGGTGGTGTGCACCTTGGCGTACCTGACGAAGCGTTCGACGAGGGTCGGGAAACGGGAATCGGTCTTGCGCTCGAGCATGGGGGAGGCCTCCTCCGGGGGTGATGGGGCGGACGGGACGGGTCCGGCCGCGTCATGGTCGCACGGTCCCATATTCGCCCAAGGACGGCCGGCAGGCAAGGCGCGGATCGGCCGCCAGAGAGGAGGGCACAGGCCCGGTATCCCATGCGTTTTCCTTGTTTCCCGGGCTTTCGAATGCTAGCGTTCGGGGCGATTGCGTGTCCCCCGGCGGCCCGGCGCGGCCGACCGGTATTCGCCCCCACACACCCAGGCGGAGGTGCCCATGGACGTCGGCAGCGGCAGCAAGAGTCTGCCCGAGAACGCATACCGGAAACTGAACGCGGGCGAGTCGTACACGCCCGTGGTGCCCGCGGCGACGATCGTGCCCGAGATCACGGGCTACTCCCTCGGCATGGGCATCTTCTTCGCCATCGTGTTCTCGGCCGCGGCGGCCTACCTGGGCCTGAAGATCGGCCAGGTCTTCGAGGCGGCGATCCCCATCACGATCCTGGCCATCGGCATCTCGGCCGGCGTGGGCAAGAAGAACGTCCTGCAGCAGCACGTCATGATCCAGTCGATCGGCTCGGCCTCGGGCGTGGTGGTGGCCGGCGCCATCTTCACCCTCCCGGGCATCTACATCCTGGGTCTGGACCACCTGACCAACTTCACCCAGATGTGCCTGGCCTCGCTGCTGGGCGGCTTCCTGGGCATCCTGCTGCTGATCCCGTTCCGCCGCTACTTCGTCAAGGACATGCACGGCGAATTCCCGTTCCCCGAGGCCACGGCGTCGACCGAGGTGCTCGTGGTGGGCGAGGCCGGCGGCGACCAGGCCAGCGTGCTGGTCAAGAGCGGCGGCATCGCCATGCTCTTCCAGCTTCTCAGCCACCAGACCCTGGGCGTGTGGCGCGAGACCTTCTCGACGACCGCGTTCTCCTGGGGCCAGAAGATCTCCCAGCAGGTGCGCCTCGAGTACCACATGCTGACCGAGGCGGCCGTGCTGGGCCTGGGCTACATCATCGGCCTGCGCTACTCGCTGATCATCGCCTGCGGCTCGTTCCTGAGCTGGTGGGTGATGGTGCCCATGATCGGCATGCTCGGCAAGGGCGTGCACGTCGACGGCACCCTCTACCAGCTGCCGGCCCTGGCCGGCATGGACACCGGCGACATCTTCTCGAGCTTCGTGCGTCCGGTGGGCATCGGCGCCATCGCCATGAGCGGCCTGATCGGCGTGTGGAAGAGCCGCGCCATCATCGCCGGCGCCATCAAGCTGGCCATGCAGGCCGGGCAGCAGGGCGTCGACGGCCAGGTCGAGCGCACCCAGCGCGACCTGCCCTCGAAGCTGGTCACGACCCTGACCTTCGCCGTGCTGGGCGTGGTCTTCCTGTTCTTCTGGTTCGTGGTCAAGGTGACGCTGGTGCAGGCCATCGTCGGGCTGCTGCTCGTCGGCGGCATCTCGTTCCTGTTCACCACCGTGGCCGCCCGCGCCATCGCCATCGTCGGCAGCAACCCCGTGTCGGGCATGACGCTGATGACCCTGATCATCAGCTCGGTGGTGCTGCGCGCGGTCGGGCTGGGCGGCGAGAGCGGCATCGTCGCCGCCTTGCTCATCGGCGGCGTGGTGTGCACGGCGCTGAGCATGAGCGGCGGCTTCGTCTCCGACCTGAAGATCGGCTACTGGCTGGGCACGACGCCGGCCACCCAGCAGAAGTGGAAGTTCGTGGGCACGGTCTTCGCGGCCGTGGCCGTCACGGGCGTGATCATGCTGCTGAACGCCACCTACGGCTTCCAGAGCGAGGCCCTGCCGGCGCCCCAGGCCAACGCCATGGCCGCGGTGATCGAGCCCCTGATGACGGGCCAGCCGGCGCCGTGGCTGCTCTACATGGCGGGCATCTTCATGGCCCTCATCCTCCAGTGGACCGGCCTGCCGGCCCTGGCCTTCGCCCTCGGCATGTACCTGCCCCTGTCGGTGAACACGCCGGTCCTGGCCGGCGGCATCATCGCGCACCTGGTGACCCGGGGGGGCAGCGCCGAGCAGCAGAAGAAGCGGAACGAGCGCGGCACGCTGATGGCCAGCGGTTTCGTGGCCGGCGGCGCCATCATGGGCGTCCTGGCGGCCCTGGGCCGCTTCGCCGGCATCACCATCACCGGCGACCAGGAGTGGAGCGTCGACCACGCCATCGGGCTGGCCCACTGGGCCACCGAGAATGCCGGTTCGGCGCTGGCGGCGCTGGTCGCCTTCGTCCTGCTCGGCTATTATCTGTATCGCGGCGCGCGCAGCGCGAGCTGACGCCGCCCCGGATGACGAGAAATCCGTCGGGCCGCCCGTTCCTGCCGGAGCGGGCGGTCCCGTGTTCCCGAACCGACCCCGACCCTGCGGAGTGACCATGGAGTGCCCCTGCGGATCCGGTCTCGCCTACGAGGCCTGCTGCCAGCCGATCATCACCGGCGCCACCGTCGCGCCCACCGCCGAGGCCCTCATGCGGGCCCGCTACTCGGCCTATACCCAGGTCGAGCTCGAGTTCCTGAACGAGAGCCTGCATCCGGACAGCCGCGAGGACAGCGACCCGGAAGGCGCGCGGGACTGGGCGGAGAACTCCACCTGGCACGGCCTCGAGATCGTGGGCACCACGCGCGGCGGCGCGGAGCACGACGAGGGCGAGGTCGAGTTCGTGGCGACCTACACCCACCAGGGGCGCGAGCAGGTGTACCACGAGATCGCGTCGTTCGAGCGGGTCGAGGGGCGCTGGACCTTCAAGGAGGGGCGGCCCGGCGTGCGCAAGCCCACCGTGCGCGAGGAGCCGAAGATCGGGCGCAACGATCCCTGCTCGTGCGGCAGCGGCCGCAAGTTCAAGAAGTGCTGCGGGGCCTGATGCGCCGTGCGCCGGTTCCGCGGCACGCTCATCCTCCTGGTCGGGATCCTGCTGATCTCGACGGGCCCGGCTCCGGTCCGGGCGCAGGAGCCGGGGACGACGGCGCCGGCGGCGGCCGCAGCGGACTCGGCCGGGGGCGAGGGCAACGTCGTCGACAAGCTCCTCAGGCGCTACTTCGGGAACGACCGTCCCAGCGGTGAGGCCCTCGGCGGGCGGGCCGTCGACATGGTCTCGCCCTACGCGGCCTACGAGGGCCTGCCCATCGAGGTGGTCATCGTCAGCCAGGTGGCGCGCTTCGACGACGAGTGGCGCGCCGGGCTGGGCACCGGCACGGCCGTCCTCAACTCCGTGACGACCCCCTTCCAGACCCACACCCGCGACAGCACGATCCGGCAGTACCTCCTGTTCAAGCGCGGCGAGAAGGTCGATCCGTTCCGCCTCGCCGACACCGAACGCCTGCTGCGGCAGCTCGAGTACGTGGAGGACGTGCGCATCCTGCTCGTGCCCCTCAAGGGCGAAATCGAGTCGGTGGCCGTCGTCGTCGAGACCCGCGACCGCTGGCCCTTCGGCGTGTCCGGCAAGCTCAAGGGCGCCGGCTGGTTCGAGGTGAGCCTGTACTCGTCGAACGTGGCGGGCACCGGCCTGCGTTTCGACAACCGTCTGGTCGTGCGCGAGAAGTACGACCCGGAGGTGGGGTACCAGGGCGTGCTGCGGCAGGAGAACCTGGGCGGCACCTTCATCACGGGCAGCCTCGAGTTCGAGGACTCGTACCGTCGCCTCCAGAAGGTGATCAGCTTCGATCGCGATGTGGCGTACCCGGGCATCCGGGCGGTGGGCGGCGCCTCGTGGCGGCGGGTCCGGGAGCGCGACCAGGGGCCGGCGCCGGACGAGCGCGAGGTGGGCGACTACTGGGGCGGCTGGGTGGTGCCGCTGGCGGCGCGTCCCGTCCGCGAATCGACCTCGCGCCCGCTGCTGGTGCCGGCGGCCCGCTTCTCGCGCACGACCTTCCTCGACCGGCCCACCGTGGCGCGCGACAGCCTGACGCGCTACCACAACAACCAGAACTACCTGACGGGCGTCACCTACCAGAACCTGCGCTACCTGCGCACCAGCTACCTTTTCGGCATGGGCGAGACCGAGAACCTGCCGGACGGGTTCGTGAGCAAGCTGTCGGGCGGCTACCAGGACGGCGAGTTCCACGACCGCGGCCAGCTCTGGCTGGAGAACTTCTGGGTGCGCGCCCGCGAGAGCGGCAGCCTGGTGGCCCTGCGCGCCAACTGGGGCGGCTTCTTCCGCTCGGGAAAATTCGAGGACGGGCGCCTGCTCCTCGGCGCGCTCGGCGTGACGCCCCTCCTGGACAAGGGGGACTGGAGCTATCGGTTCCTGGGCCGGATCTCGTACCAGAGCGCCCAGGGGGGCAGCCTCGGGCTGCAGCTCGGCGACCGCACCGGCCTGCGGGGCATGGACAACGACCAGGTCTTCGGCGACCGGCGCCTGGTCGGCTCCCTCGAGCACCGCGCCTTCACGCCCTGGTCGCTGCTGGGCTTCCGCTTCATGCTGCTCGGCTTCCTGGACGCGGGCACGACCACGGCCCGGGACGAGCCGGTCCTGGGGGGCAAGTACTACGTGAGCGCCGGGGTGGGCGTGTGGATCCGGAACCCGGACCTGGTGCTGCCCGCCCTGCAGATGAGGGTTGCCTTACTCAATTCCATCACAGATAAAGGAGTCGTGGTCGGGTTCAAGGTCGGCAACGTCGGATCCGTCGACATCGCCGTGCCCTCGTCCCGTCCCGGCAGCTTCGTGCTCGACTAGCCAACCCCGGAGTCGCCCCGTGCAGCAGGTCTGGATCAACGCCAAGGGGGAGAGCGCCACGCTGGGCGTGCGCGAGGCGCCCGCGCCGCAGCCCGGACCGGGCGAGGTGCGGGTGGCGGTCGCGGCCGCCGGCGTGAACTTCGCCGACGTGATGATGCGCCGGGGCCTGTATCCCGACGCGCCGCCCCTGCCCGCGGTGCCCGGCTACGAGGTGGCGGGCGAGGTGGTCGACGTGGGCCCGGGCGTGCCCGACGAGCTCGTCGGGCGGCCGGTGGTCGCCATGTGCCGCTTCGGGGGCTACAGCGAGGAGATCTGCCTGCCGCGGGCCCTGGTCTGGGAGCGGCCGGCCGCGGTCGACGCCGTCGCGGCGGCGGCGGTGCCCGTCAACTACCTCACGGCCTGGCAGATGGTCCGGGTGATGGCCCCGGCGACGGCCGGCGACACCGTGCTGATCCACTCGGCGGCGGGGGGCGTCGGGCAGGCCGTGATCCAGCTCGCCGGCGAGGCGGGGGCGACCCTGCTCGGCTCGGCCTCGCCCGCCAAGCACGCCCTCCTGCGCGACCAGGGGCTGGTCCACGTCTTCGATTCGCGCGAGCCCGACTTCGCCGCCGGCGTGCGCGCGGCCACGGGCGGCCGGGGCGTCGACATCGCCCTCGAGCCCCGCAACGGCCGCTGGATCGGGGCGTCCTACGACAGCCTGGCCAAGTGCGGGCGCCTGGTCCTGTTCGGCTTCTCGGGCGCGGCCCGGGGGCGGCGGTCGGGCACGTGGTCGGCCGTGCGCACCCTGGCGGGCGTGCCCTGGCTCAGACTGAATCCGATCCGGCTCATGAACGACAACAAGGCCATCGCCGGCGTGAACCTCGGCCGCATGTGGGACCAGCAGGAGCGCACCGCCGCCTGGATGGAAGCCCTGCTCACGCGCCTGGCCGACGGGCGCATCCGGCCGGTGATCGATCGGGTGCTGCCCTTCTCGCGCGCCGCCGAGGCCCACGACCGGCTCGAGGAACGGCGCAACGTGGGCAAGGTGATCCTCGTGCCCGACGCCCGGTTCGCCGGCGAGGCCGGGCGCCAGGGAGGGGCGCCGTGAAGATCTCGGTGGCCATCATCACCCGCGACGCGGCGGCCGATCTGGACCGCTGCCTCGCCTCGCTGGGTTTCGCCGACGAGGTGGTGGTGCTCGACCAGGGCAGCACCGACGCCACGGCCGCGGTGTGCGCTCGCCACGGAGCCGCCCTGCACCAGGGCGCGTGGCAGGGCTTCGGGCCCACGAAGCAGGCGGCGGTCGACCTGTGCCGCAACCGCTGGGTGCTGAGCGTCGACTCGGACGAGGAGGTCACGCCGGAGCTGGCGGCGGCCATCGGCGCCCTGCCCGAGGCGCCCGCCGAGGCGGCCTTCGCCGTGAACCGGCTCAGCCGGTTCCTCGGGGCCTGGATCCGGCACTGCGGCTGGCATCCGGACCACGTGGTGCGCCTGTTCGACCGCGAGCGGGCGGCGTTCAACGCCAAGCCGGTCCACGAGGGCATCGAGACCGCGGGGACGGTGGGGCGCCTGCCCGGGCTGCTGCGCCACTACACGTACGAGACCATGGAGCAGTACGTGGAGAAGCTGAACCGCTACACGACCCTGGCCGCCGCGGAGATGCACGCCGCCGGACGCCGCACCAGCCTCGTGCAGGCGGTGGTGCGGGCCGAGGCCACCTTCTGGCGCATGTTCGTCCTGCAGGGCGGCCTCCTGGACGGATGGCACGGGGCCGTGCTGTGCTGGTCGTCGGGCTTCTACGTCCTGGCCAAGTACGTGAAGCTGTGGCGGCTGGGGCGCCCGTGAAGGTGCTCGTCGCGCGCACCGACCGGCTGGGCGACCTCGTGCTGTCGCTGCCGGTGCTCGCCGACCTGAAGGCGGCCCTGCCCGCGGCGCAGGTCCACGCCATGGTCGCGCCGGGGGCGGTGCCGCTGGTGGAACACGATCCGGCCGTGACCCGGGTGTGGACCTGGCACGACGCCCTGTCGGCGGCCGACACCGATGCGCTCGCCGAGGCCCTGCGCGCCGAAGGATTCGCCGCGGCCGTCCTGTTGCAGTACCGCCGGGAATTGGCGACCTTGCTGCGGCGGGCGGGCGTGCCGCGCCGCTACGGACCGCTCTCGAAGTGGTCGAGCTGGTGGCTGCTGAACCGGGGCGCGCGGCAGGGCCGGTCGCGGCGCGCGCGCCACGAGATGGACTACAACCGCGATCTGGGACGGCGCCTGGCGCGCGACCTGGGGGCGGCGGCGGCGGTGCCCGCCGGGGGGCCGCGCCTGCACCTGGGCCCCGCCCAGCGGGAGGCCGCGGCGGCGTTCCGCGCCGCGCACGGGACCGCGGGCCGGCGCATCGTCTTCGTCCATCCGGGTTCGGGCGGGTCGGCCCTCGACTGGGAACCGGCCCGTTTCGCGGCGGTTGCCAACGCCCTCGCGGCGGACGGGCACTTCGTGGCGATCACGGGCGCCGGGGCCGACGGGGCCGTCGTCGAGCGGGTCGCCGCCGGGCTGGCGCCCGGGGTGGCGGTGCTGCTCGACGCCTTCGACCTGCGTGGGTTCCTGGCGGTGCTCGCGGCGGGCGACCTCTTCATCGGCCCGTCGACCGGCCCGCTGCACATGGCCGCGGCCCTGGGCGTGGCCACGATCGGACTCTTCCCGCCGGTGCGGACCATGCATCCGGACCGGTGGGGGCCCCGCGGCGCCGGCGGCGACGCGGGAGCGAATCTGGTGCCGCCGGTGGACTGTCCGGCCCGGCGCGTGTGCCGGGGCGAACGCTGCCCGCACCACAACTGCATGGATGCCATCGCGGTCGCCGACGTCGTGGCGGCCGCGCGCCCCCGGTTGGCGCCGACCGCGCCGAGCGACCGGAAGAACGGAGAAGCCCGATGACCACCCACGCCCACCGCATCGTCCGGCGCCTGCTGCCGGCCCTGGTCCTGGCGGCGCTCGCCGCCGCGACCCTCCCCGTGCCCGCCGCCGGCGCGACCGATCCGGCCCGGGTCGAACGCCTGCGCGACGGGATGGACCAGGCCAAGAAGGACGGCGCCAAGGGGCAGCTGCCCCAGGCCTGGTGGGACCTCGACGCGCGTCTCGACGCGGCGGCGAAGAGCGGCGCCACGGAAGAGCAGTGGCGCGCCCTCGAGGCCGACGTGGCGCACCTGCGCAGCGCCGCCGCCTTCGTGTCGCGCATGCGCCAGCAGAAGAGCGGCATCGAGGCCGTGCTGTCGCGCTTCGACCAGGCCCTCGCCGAGATCGGGGCCCTCTACGGGGTCGATCCCGACCCGACCCTGTCCGGCAGTCCCGCCGCCCGGGACCTGCTCGACCGGCTGGGCGAGTCGCGCCTCGAGGCCCGCATCCTCGTCGACTCCCTCACGGTGGAGAACCGCCGCCTGAACGAGATGGTCGGCACGCGCATCGTCGAGCAGGACTCGCTGATCACGGCGCTGCGGGTCGAGGTCAGTGCGCTGCGCCAGAAACTCTGGGACACGGAACTGCGCGCGGGCGTCGCCGAGGCCGACCGCACCGCGGCCGAGTCGGTGCTCACCCGCAAGCAGCAGCGCGAGCAGGCCATCGCCGAGGTGCGCGGCGCCTTCGGCCCGGACGAGGCCGAGATCATGCTCACGGCCGAGGGCGACGTGGTGCTGCGGCTCTTCGGCGTCGCGTTCGGCGTGGGCAGCGCCACCATGAGTCCGGGCCAGGAAGGCCTCGTCACGCGGGTCGCCGACGCCGCGCGCCGCTTCCCGGGCGCCGCCGTGCGCGTCGAGGGCCACACCGACGACACGGGCGGCCGCGACGCGAACCTCCGCCTGTCGCGCCGGCGGGCCGAGTCGGTGGCCCGGCTGCTGGAGAACGAGCTGGGCTGGGAGGGTGAGACCATCGCCACCGAGGGCTTCGGCCCGGACCGTCCCATCGCCCTGAACAGCACCGCCGAGGGGCGCGCCCGCAACCGGCGCATCGACGTGGTGATCGCGGGCGGCCTGTAGGCGCCGCCGCCGGGGGCGAACGAACTTCCCCGCAAGAATCCGCACGAAATCGGGATCCCCGGGCCGGTCGCGACACGATCCGGCCCGGATCCGCCCTCGTCGATTGACAATCGGGGCTCGATTGCTACTATTGCCGCCCATTCCGCAGCGGAAGCCCGAGAGGGGATGACTCGGGGCCTTCCGGAATCACCATCGCCCAACGAAACATGGAGGGAGAACCCATGCTGACTTTTCTCGCGCAGGCCGATGCGGCCAGCAACATGGTCGATGCCGACTACTGGATGAAGGCCATGGATTTCCTGAAGACCGAGGGGCCGGGCCTGGGCCTGAAGGTCGTCGGGGCCATCGTCATCCTGATCATCGGCCGCATGGTCGCCGGCGCGGTCCGCAAGGGAGTCAGCAAGGTCATGTCGGCGCGCAACGTCGACCCGAGCCTGACCGGCTTCATCGCCAGCCTGCTCTACTTCGCCGTCATGACCTTCACCGTCATCGCCGTGGTCGGCCAGTTCGGCGTCCAGACCGCGAGCTTCGTCGCCATCCTCGGCGCCGCCGGCTTCGCGGTGGGCATGGCCCTGCAGGGGACCCTGGCCAACTTCTCGTCCGGCGTGATGCTGCTGCTGTTCCGGCCCTTCAAGGCCGGCGACGTGATCGAGGCCGCCGGCGTCAAGGGGAAGGTCGTCGACATCGCCATCTTCAGCACGACGATCAACACCCCGGACAACGTGAAGATCACCGTGCCCAACGGCCAGCTCTACGGCGGCATCATCAAGAACTTCAACGGCTACGAGACCCGTCGCGTCGACATGGTGATGGGCATCGGCTACAGCTCGGACATCGACAAGGCCATGCGGATCCTGCGCGAACTGGCCGACAACGACAGCCGCGTCCTGAAGGATCCCGAGGTGACCATCGCCGTGTCCGAACTGGCCGACTCGAGCGTCAACCTCATCTTCCGCCCCTGGTGCCAGGCCGACGACTACTGGGGCGTGTTCCTGGATATGCAGAAGGCCACCAAGCAGGCGTTCGATGCCAACGGGATCGAGATCCCGTTCCCGCAGCGCGTCGTGCACATGCAGCAGTCCTGACAACCCGAAACGTTTTCGT
This sequence comes from bacterium, assembly GCA_020440705.1. Taxonomy (NCBI): domain Bacteria; species bacterium. The sequence goes on from JAGRNP010000037.1 coordinate 19,719, forward strand.
ATCCGAGGGAGGATCCGAGATCATGCGCAATCGCCACACCGGACTCAACCTGATCATCGTCGTGGGTCTCGTCCTCGGCCTCGCCCTGCCGGCGCTGGCCCAGGACAAGCCCGAGACGCCCATGGGCGTCTGGCAGAAGGAAGTCAAGCTCGGGCTCAACATCCTGCAGAGCTCGTACAGCCAGAACTGGAACGGCGGCGAGAAGGGGTCGGTCGTCTGGACCGGCAACGTCGACGCCCGCCTGGAGAAGCAGTTCTCGGAGACCGCCAACTGGCGCAACACCCTCAAGCTGGCCTACGGCCAGACCCACAAGCAGGAGCGCGACGGGAACAACCAGCTCTACTGGCAGAAGCCCGACAAGACCGACGACATCATCGACTTCGAGAGCATGTTCCGCTGGACCCTGAGCAGCGGCTGGGATCCGTTCGTGGCGTTCAATTTCACGTCGCTGTTCGAGGACCTGACCGACGCCCAGGGGCGCTCCCAGAACTTCAACCCGATGACGTTCAAGGAATCGGCCGGTATGTCGCGGAAGATCATCGACACCGAGAAGCGCCAGCTGCTGACCCGCATCGGCATCGCGTTCATCCAGAACAAGCGCTCGTTCTTCCTCGATCCGCTGCCTTCGACCGAGAAGACGTCCGAGACCTCGACCGAAGTGGCCGCCGAATGGATCACCGAGTACAAGGTGGGGGCCCTGGATGGACGCGTCGACTGGGAGTCGAAGCTCACCCTGACCCAGCCCTTCTCCTACTCCGGGAAGTCGACTTTCGAGGACGGCTTCACCACCGTGCAGCCCCTGCCCGAGGACGTGGCCAACTACACGACCACCCTCGACGCGGACTGGGAGAACACCTTCACCGCCAACATCACCAAGGTCATCTCGGTGAAGCTGTTCATGCGTTGGGTCTACGACAAGTACGACAACACGGTCAAGCCCGTGGTCGACGACGGCGGCAACCTGGCCAACGAGGCCGACGTGCAGAACGCCATCCGCAAGGCGGGGCAGTTCAAGCAGACTCTGGCCCTGGGATTCGGGTACACCTTCAACTAGACGCCGGATGCAGGTCCGGGGGCGTGCGGCGGCTACTTCCTGTAGCCGCCGCCCTCGCTTACGGGCCGCTCCGCCCTCCTGGCTCCGCGACCCTCCAGACGCCCCGGACCCGCATCCGACGTCCAGGGATGGGGAGAAGTCCGGGGATTGCAGGGGATCGTGCGGGATCGATGGAAAGCAGGCGGCCACAGGGGTGGCCGCCTGCATCATTGTCAGCCGGAGCGCCGGCGCGGACTAGAGGGGGATGGTCGCCCGAAGCTTTTCCGGGGCCGGCTCCGCGGTGACGACCGTCAGGCCGATGGTGTGCAGGTCGATGGCCGCGAGAACGCGGGGGTGCGCCGCGACCTCCTCCCAGGCGCGTCGCATACCCGCCGACCACGAGATGTCGTCGAAGGCGATGACGGCCGAGTCGGCCAGGTGGGGCAGGGTCTGGGCGAAGTACTGCAGCACCGCGTCGTGGTCGTGGTGGCCGTCGTTGAACATGTAGTCGAGGGGGGCCGCGGCGGCCAGCACGCCGTCGAGGGTCGCGAGGAAGGGCCCGGTCACCACGTCGGCCCGCCCGCAGCCGAGCTCCCGCAGGGTCTCGCGGGCGAGGTCGGCGATGGCCGGCGAACCCTCGAGGGTGCGCAACGTGCCGCGTTCGTTCCGGTCGAGGGCGGCCGCCTGGTAGGCGGCGGAGATCCCCACGCAGGTGCCGAGCTCGACCCCGGACGCCGGGCCCAACCGGTGCACGAGGTGGTGCAGGAACCGCGCCCAGAAGGCCGACTTGCTCACGCCCGCGATGCGGGCCACGGGGCGGCGGCAGACCACGCCTGCGGCCATCTCGTCGTCGGTCCGGCTGTCGCTCGAGCGCCCGGCCCCGAAGTCGACCATCTCGATCTCGTCGGTCGAGGCCAGCAGGGCCGCGCGGCGGGCCTCGATGCGCCCGAAGGTCCGCCGGACTCCGTCGTCCGCGCCGTCTCCGAGCACGTCGAGGAGGGCCGCACCGATGGCGGCCACCTGGGGGTGGGCGTGGCGGGCCAGACGCTCGGCGGCCGGACGGGCCCGGCGGCGGCGCACCGAGCGCACGACCGGCTTGAGAGTCGATTTCAGCCTGGCGACGAACATGGGTTCCTCCTCCTGGGGCGACTTCGCCGCCTCCATTGCGCTATTCCTTGAGCAGTCCCGCCACCAGCTTGAAGTCCGCCGTCCCCGCTTCGCCGAGGATCTCGAACATGATCATCTGGGCGCCGTGCCGCTGCACGCCGATCTCGCCCATGCGCTGCAGGCCGATCTCCCGGTTCGCCGCCGAACACGAGCTGACCGCATCGACGGCCACCACGACCTGCTTGCCCTGCCGCAGCAGGTCGAAGGCCGTCTGGTAGATGCAGACGTGGGTCTCGATGCCCACGAGGATGATCTGGTCGCGGCCGAGGTCGGTGATCGCCTTGTTGAAGGGCCCATGGCCGGCGCAGCTGAAGGTGATCTTCTCGATGGGCGCGAAGGGCGAGCAGAGGTTGCGGATCTCCGGCACGGTCACGCCCAGGCCGCGGGGGTAGTGCTCGGTGGCCACGATGGGAATGCCCAGGTGCTGGCAGAAGCGGATCAGCCGCTCGGAGTTGGCCATGACCCGCTCCATGCCGTGGATCAGGTCGCGGAACTTCTCCTGGATGTCGACGACGACCAGGACGGCGCGCTTGCGGTCGAGGCGCGCGGGCAGGTCGGGCTTGCTCATGACTGGTCCTTTCATCAGTTGCGGCGCGGCGGGGCGTACTCCCCCGCCGGCTCGAGGGTCTCGGCGTAGGGGCCGTGCCAGCTCAGGTTGAAGAAGCGGTCCGGATCGGCCGGCGCGCCCTCGCCGAGCACGAAGAGCGACAGGTTGCGCGAGTCGAAGAAGTAGTCGCGCGACCAGTTGCTGGTGCCGAGCCACAGGCCGCGGCCGTCGACGGTCAGGTACTTGGCGTGCTCGACCCGCGCGAAGGGAATGAAGCCCCGCGCGTGCTCGGGGATGTTCGTGAAGCGCACCTCGATGCCCGGGAGCACCGCCAGGCTCTTCAGCCAGGGCACCTTGTACTTCGTCTTCGACCAGTTCGAGACGATGATGCGCACCTGCGCGCCGCGGACCGCGGCGCGGCGCAGGGCGCGGTCCAGGTCGTCGAAGAGGCGCTGCTCGCGGTCGGTGGTGCCGTAGGACAGGAGCTGCAGGTGCACCGAGTCCTGGGCGGCGTCGATCAGGTCGACGAGCAGGGGCAGATCCCAGGGCACGCCCTCGGGCAGGGCCTGGGGCGGGCTCGCCGCGACCAGGCCGCCCACCGCGGCCCCCGCGGCGGTGCGCAGGGGCGACGTCGGCAGGGTGAAGAGATCCGGCGTGTCGGGCACGACCGCGGGCATGGGGCGCGGGTCGGCGGCCAGGCTCCAGTCCAGGTCGAAGACGGCGGCGACCCGGGCCGCGAGCTCGGGCTGCCGCACCAGGGCGCCCAGCTCGTGGATCTGGTCCAGGGCGCGCCAGTCCCAGTTCTGGCTGCCCACGAAGAAGGCGTCGTCGTCCAGCACCATGTACTTGGCGTGCTGGATGCCGCCCCAGAGCCGCCCCCCGTCCAGGATGCGGGTCTCGGCCCCGTCGAGGGCGCCGATCTCGCCGGGCACCTCGGGGTAGTTGTCCATGAACTTGCTGTCGGCGATCAGCTGCACCTTCACGCCCCGACCGGCGGCCGCCCGCAGGGCGGCGAGGGAGGGCAGCAGGCGGTCGGTCAGCCCGGCGGGCGGGGCGGCGTCCCGCCCGTCGCCGATGCGGCTGAAGTAGAAGCTCGCCACGCGCACCCGCGCGTCCGCGGCGTCGATCACGCGGGGCCACACCACGGCCGCCTCTTCGAGGTCGGGCAGGTCGAGGGCCGTGCCGGCGGGGAACGATTCGACGAAGGAGATCGTCCCGGGCTCCACGGCGCCGGCGACGCCGGGCAGGAGCGCGCCCAGCAGCAGGGCGAACAGGGCGCCGGACGGGCGCCGATGGCGAACGGGCATGAAAGTGGACCTCTCGGCTGGGGTTCGAACTCCCCGCAGGATAGACCGACACCGCCCGGGGGACAAGCCCGACGCACGCAGGCCCCGCCGGGCGGGGCCTGCGCACGTCCGATCGGTGGCCGGGAACCTCAGCTCTTGGCTGCCTTCAGCAGGTGATCGAGCTCGTTCATGCGGCCCTCGTAGTCCTCGGCGAAGGCGATCACGCCCTGCGCCAAGCTCTCCGGGTCGATGCCCGCGCTCTCGCACACCTCGTCGACCGAGCCGCCCGGCCGCCACATGTCGTCCCAGTCGCTGGTCATGGCGTAGCGGTCGGCCAGGGGGTTGAAGATCCAGTCCTTCATGGTGCGCCGCGACCGGTTGGTCACGTAGGTGCTGTTCATCATGTCGGCGGCGGTGATCACCGAATCCTGGTAGGCCTCGTCCTGCAGGTCGAAGAGCTGCGGGCTGGGCACGGCCACGATCTTCACGTTCACGCCGGCGGCGTCGATGGCGGGCAGGGCCCGGATCAGGTTGTAGGTGCTCATGGTGCCCTGGACCATGATCACGCCCTGGTGCGGCAGGCCGGCCTTGTAGCCGCGCAGCACGTAGGCGCCCCTGGCCGCCAGCTCGTACGAGCCGAGCCCGAGGGCCGCGCGGTCGGGAATCTCCACGCCGGGGCGGGTCAGGTGCAGGGCCACGATGGGCCGGTCGGTCTTCATGGCCGCCGCCAGCATCACCGGCACCTCGTTGTACTCCCAGGGGTGGATGTCGATGACGTGCCCGTCCGGGAAGAGCTGCGTCGTGCCCGGGCTGAAGATGCCGAAGTGGGTGCGGCTGTCCTCGGCCGTCTCGGGACCGCTGTGTCCGGCGACCCAGATCACCTTGCCCACCTTCAGCTCGCAGTCCTGGGCGAGCTGGCTGTACAGGCGCATGGCGCCGTACTTCAGGTAGCTGAAGCTGCCGTAGGTGCTGCAGGCGGTGTAGTAGCCGTTGAAGTCGTTCTCCGGGTCGTCGGACATGTTCACCGACGCCGCGCCCACCATGATGCCGGCGTTGGCGAACTCGGTGATGCCCTGGGGCAGGATCACGCCGTCCGGGTTCTTGTCCCGCGTGTACCAGCCGGTGTTCTTCATGTCGCCGAAGTCGTCGCCGAAGCCGGCGATGTTCGTCGAGCCGGCCAGGTCGGCGCTGCAGACGAGGAACAGCGGCCGGCCGTACTTCGTCTGGCAGAGGCTGTTGATGTAGCTGCCCCAGCGCGCGAAGCCGGCCCGGTTGGGCTGGTTCTCGCCGGGCTTGGCCCACATCTCGGCCGGATACGACGCGATGTCGAACAGCGTCTCGTCGTGCAGGGGATTCTTCGCCACGGGCAGGCGGAAGCCCTCGATCTCGGCCGGGACGCTCTCGCCCAGTTCGACCAGGCGGTCGGCCAGGTAGGCGACCAGGTCGTCGTTGCCGCGCAGCACGTCCAGCGCCACGTTCATGTTGGCGGCGAACTGCTCGCGCAGGGCCTCGCCCTTGGGCGCGCCCTCGCCCCGGCCGACCCACTCGGCGCCGTAGACGGCGCTGAAGTCGTCGCGGCACTGCCAGAACAGGTCGCTGTTCATCTTGTGCGGCGAGCCGTGGCTCGGGGCGTCGACCTTGTGGTAGCCGCGGCCCTTGGTGGTGCGGCCGAAGAGCATGCTCGGGCGCAGGGGCGTGCCGCCGCCGTGCGTCATCTCGAGCAGGCCGCGCGTGACGCCCTCCCACTCGCTGCCGCTGCCGCAGTCGTACACGTCCCAGCCGTAGGGCTTGAACCAGTCCTCGGGGGTGCCGTGGACGATGCTGCTGGTGGCGTGGGGGTCGATGCCGAAGTCGTTCCAGTCCATGACCATGTGCAGGTTGTCGAGGCCCAGGCCGTAGGCCGAGTTCTTGGTCTCGTGCCAGCAGCCGGCCGTGTGGCCGCCCTCGCCCTCGAAGCCGAACACCTTCACACCCGTCGCCCGCGCGTGCTTGAGGGCCATGGCCTCGCCGGCGGCCGGGGGCGCCCCGTGGCCGCTCGGGCCGGTGTTGAACTTCACGAAGAGGTTCTTCTCGGCCATCTCGGCGTGGCCGGGCAGGCCGTCGCGGTTGCGGAAACCGATCAGGTCCTCCCAGGTCATCATGCGGTCGGCGCCGCCGCCGACGAGGTACTTCGCGTCGCCCGTCTTCTCGTACATGACCCGCAGCGCTTCGTTGAACACGGTCAGCGTCGCGTACACCAGCGGCACGCAGTGGCCGGCCACGAGCACGAAGCGGTCGCCGAATCGCTTCTCGGGGTGCCGGATGTCCCAGCGCATGGCGCCGCTCAGCAGCAGCGAGACGAAGTAGTGCACCTTGGAGCGGCTGCCGCCCGGGTGGCCGCTCTGGCGGTAGTTCAGCATCAGGTCGATCTGCTGATCGATGACGTCCTTGAGGATCTCCCAGCGGGCGAAGTTTTCCTTCTGGGCATTGAAGAGGCTGGTGACGTCGGACATCGGAATGCTCCTCTCGATCAGCGGCGGCGGCCCGGGGGGCCGGATACGGGAAGACGACGATGCGGCGGCGATGCGCTGGCCGGCGCGAGGGACGATCGCCCCGCGCGGCGCGGCCGGACCGGCGCCCGACAAATGTGGTCGCGCGTGGGGGCGGATTCAAGGGCAATCGGCCCGGCGCCGGCGATTCTAGGGCTCCGCGGGGGATCTGGCCAGACCCGAACTAGGCGGCCGGCCGGGGAAGTGGTAGGGTTGCCGTCGACCCCCGCAAAAGGGCCCCCCGGCGGGCCCCGTCCGCCGAAAGGACCGTCATGGACGAAATGCACACGCCTCCGCCGCCCCCGCCGCCCGGACCGTCGTCCGCCCTGACCCACCCCATGGGCCCCGGATTCGGCAACGTGCTGGGGGACATGCGCTTCGTCGGCTGGGTCGGACTCGTGTACGGGATCCTGACCTGCCTCTCGATCGCCGGCGCGATCATCGGCGTGCCGCTGATCATCGCCGCCCACCGCTTCATCGAGGGCGTCAACCGCTTCGAGAACTACCGGCAGGGCCGCTCGGAGGCCGAACTGAGCGCCGGCTTCGCCGAACTCGGCCGCAGCTTCCGGCTCATGAAGATCCTGGTCATCATCTACATCGTGCTGATGGTCTGCAGCATCGCCCTGGTGTTCATGGTCGGCGGGCTGGGCATGCTCGCGGAACTGGCCGAGGGCAGCTAGTCGATCACGAAGGGTTCGAACCCGATCCTGCGGACGTCGCTCCACAGGATGTGCCGGGGAGCGGCGTCCGGCGTCTCCCACACCAGCACGCCGGCGTTCCCGTCGCCGGTGTCCTGCTCTCCCTGCAGGTCCAGCACGATCCCATTGCGCAGCCCGACGCGCACCGCCGCCGGCGCGGTCGGCTCGATGGTGGCGATCAGGCGGAAGGGGATGTCGTAGGCCGTGCCCATGGCCGAGTTCCCGTTGAAGAGGTCGCCGGTCCGGGCCTCGTCCAGATCGAAGACCAGGCGGCCGCGCCAGGTGCGGCCGTCGGCGTCGGTGACCGCCCCCCGCAGCGGGCCGTCGCCGGCGTAGGCGTCACGTCCGGGACCGCTGCCGTGGCCGGTGGCGAACGCGGCGCTCTCGAACAGGTCCCAGGGGATCGTCAGCCGGCCCCGATCGGTGGTCTCCACGACGACCCCGCGGTTGCCGTTGCCGACGTCGTTGGAGCCGCTCAGGGCGAGCACGCGCCCGTCGCGGAGGGTGGCCTCGGAGTTGCCGCCCGGCACGCGCCTCAGCTCGGCGAGGTCGCCCATGGCGAGATCCTCCTCGTCGCTGTCGAGGATGTCGGTGTCCACGCACTCGGACTTGTCCCATTGGATGAAGCCCTCGTACGACCCCTCGCGGCTGCGGACGTGGCCCCAGAGGCGAGCGGCCGGCGGCGCCAGGTCGGCTGGCGCCTGGGCGAAGCGGATCTCGCGGAACTCGTCCCAGTCCAGGTCGTGGGTCTCGCCGTCGGCGGTGGTGACGATGATGTCCTGGGAGACGTCGTTGGAATGGCCGCGCACGGGGTAGAGGGTGCCCTCGTTCATCTCGAGAGCGATCGCCTCGTCGGCGTCGACCCGGATCGCCGCCACGTCGCCGAAGCGCGCCACGAACAGGCGCCGCAGCTCGCGTTCGCCGTCCCGGTTCTCCAGGGCGTAGGCGATGCGATCGATCAGGCCGTGGTTGCGGTAGTACTCCTGCCGGCGGGCTTTCGCCAGGGCCTCCATGTCGGCGTAGTCGTCCCACTTGACGTCGCGCTGGCGGGAATGGAAGAGGTCGTCCCAGAACGCCTCCTCGTCCTCCCAGCGCAGATAGCCCGTGAGTTTGCCGCCGTCGTCGAGGGTGACGGTGCCGTAGAGGAAGCCCGCGTTGGGCGCCGGATCGCCCGCCGCCTGGCCGGCGGCGACCGCGAGCGAGAGGGTCCAGAGGAATCCGATCAGGAGGAGTCGGTGGCGCACGGCGGTCCTTTGCGACGGGGAGCAGGGGGTGGCGACGACCTGCAGACGCAGCGACACCCCCTCGGGTTGCGACGGACCGTCACACGCTAGCGATAGCGCGCCTTGACCGCTCCCCAGTTCTCGCGCGCGGTGGCCACCGGCGAGCCGAGCTGGATCTCGAGCGCCGCCGATTCCACGACGGCCGAGTGCTCGCAAAGGCACACGGTCGGATAGGCCGGGAACTCGACGCAGCCCAGCCCGACCAGCCGCAGCGTGCCGAGCCCTCCCGCCAGGAAATCCCAGCCGGCGGGGGGCGTCACGAACTCCAGCTCCAGGTCGAACGTCTCGCTGCCGTCGGTGGTCGCGCCGAAGACGTACGCGGCGGAGCCGAGGGCCGTGCCGTCCGCGACCAGGGCCTGGACGAGGCCCGCGTCGCCGTCGCCCTCCTGCGCGCCGGCGAAGTTGCCGTCCTGCCAGCACACGACGCGCAGGCTCGGGTAGCGTCCCGTCACGTGCAGCCGCACGGCGGTGACGTCTTCCAGGGCGCGCGACGCGTCGAAGGCCAGGTCGACGCCACCCTGATCGAGATACAGTGCGGGCGCGCCGAGGTCGAGCGGCACGGTGACGAGCTCGCCGCCGTTCGCCGTCGATGCGAAGAGGAGCGCGAGCCCGAGGCCGATGACGGAGCGGTTCAACATGAGATTCCTCCAATCCCGGGATGAACAGGCCTGATCATCATAGCACGGTCGGGGGGCGGCAAGCAATCCGCTCGCGGCGAGGCGCTAGTCGAGCGCCCGACCCAGATGGTGCATCTGCAGCACCGCCGCCGCCGCCCGGGCGTCCTCGACGGCGCGGTGGGCCGTGAAGCGCTCGGCGAGGTCCATGCGGGCGAGGATCGACTCGAGGGTCAGGCCGCTGGTGCGGTGGTCGTTGGCGGCCAGCCACACGGTGGCAACGGCCCGCAGGTCGAAGGCGCCGCCGGCGATGTGGGAGCGGTAGTCCAGGCCGTAGCGGTCGCACTCCTTGCGCAGCAGCGGGATGTCGTAGTACGCGCCGAAGGCCGCGATGATGGCCTTGTTGCGCGGCCCGTACCACGCCAGGAAGCGGGGCCCCACGGCGGCGAAGGTGTCCCTGTCGGCGACCATGGCCGGCGAGATGCCGGTGATGTCGGTGATGAAGGGCGGGATGGGGTGGTCCTCGGGGCGCACCAGCTCGCTGAACTCGTCGACCACCTCGAGGCTGCGCCGGTCGAGACGCACGGCGCCGATCTCGATGATGCTGCTGCGCTCGATGGTGTTGTTGCCCTGGTCCTCGGCGGGACAGCTGGCTTCCAGATCGATGACGACGATGTCGGTGGTGTAGCGCATGGCGCCGCTTTCGTTCGGGGGACCGGGCCGAAGCCCTCCAATGTTCGGGGCGGCGCAGGCCGGGTCAAGAAAAAGCCGTCCGCCCTGGGGCTGGCTGCCCCATTTTTGAATACACTCAACCGATTTCGCCGCTTGAGTTTATATAATATCATAATTTTTGCGTTGCGGTGGGTGCTCGATCTCTGCTAATATATTAACAACCAACCGGGCCCCAAACAGGAGGTTTCGTCATGAGATTCCTGATCCCCCTGGTGGTTGTCTGCATGGTCCTTCTCGCCGTGACGCCGGCCGTGGCCGAATCGTACCGCGAAGAAGGGCTCCCGGCGTTCGTCCCGGATCCGCAGGACCCCCTGCAGGTTCCCCGGGGGATCGCCGTCCTCCAGCTTTCTCCCATGTTCCTCGAGATCCACGGCATCAACGAAGCCAGCGTGGCCGTCGAAAACGCGCTGCTGGCCGAGTTGGCGGCGGCCACCGACGAGGCCGAGGTCGAGCGCCTCGTGCTGCGTCTGGCGGCCCTGGACATCGACCGGCAGTTGTCGGTGCTGAAGGTGCGCATCCGGTATGCGCGGCTCGAGGGGAGATTCGACGAGGCGTTCCGCCTGCGTCAGGAGATGCTGCAGCTGCTGCAGAACGGCAACGGCCCGCCCATGTAGGGCGGACCGTCGTCGCCAGACCATCGCATCCGGATCGGCCCCGGGCAGTGTCGGCTGATCCGCTGGGGGCGACCGCCACCGGGGCGGTCGCCTCCGCGTCTAGCAGGCTGTTGAAAAACTCCTCCCGGCACGCGGTACGCCTGGCCAAGCCGATCTCTGCGTTGCGATCCCTTGCCGTAGCTCCGGCTACGGCGGCGGAATCGCGCCTTGATCTCGGCCCGGCCAGGCGCACCGG
>JAGRNP010000038.1 GCA_020440705.1 bacterium
TCGCCCCTGGTCCATGCCCTCGCCCGCACCGGCGACTTCGTGGCGCCCGACCGGGAGCCGGACGCCCTGCGGCGCCTGGTCGCCCGCCTCCAGGACGATCCCCTGGTGGAGTTGGCCTGGCTCGAACCCCACACCGAACCGGCCACCCTCGATTTCGGGCGCGAACCGGCCCCGCGACCCCTCCGGGAGGCCCGCCTGGCGCCCGCCGACACGTTTTCCGCCGATTTCACCGCCCTGCAGGGCTACCGGGGTCCGGCCCCCGACGGTATCGGCAGCCTGGCCGTGGCCGACCTGCCGGGGGCCGACGGTGCCGGGATCGGCGTCGTCGACGTGGAAGGGGGCTGGCTGTGGAGCCACGAGGACCTGCCGGCGCCCCTGGTCGAGCTCGGCACCCAGATCGACAGCGACGCCTGGCGCTTCCACGGCACCGCGGTGCTGGGCGTCATCCGCGGCCACCCCAACGGGGTCGGGGTCACGGGCATCGCGCCCGCCTGCCAGGTGGGGAACTCGTCCATGGGCGGCGAGACGACCACCGCCGAGGCCATCCTCGCGGCCGCCGACGTGCTCTCCCCCGGCGACGTGATCGTCATCGAACTGCACGGCGCCGGCCCCAACGCCACGGGCTTCGGCCAGGAGGGCTTCGTGCCCATGGAGTTCTGGCAGGACAACTTCGACGCCATCCGCGAGGCCACCCTGCGCGGCCTGATCGTGGTGGAGGCGGCCGGCAACGGCTGGGAGAACCTGGACGACCCCGTCTACCTGGGACTCTTCGACCCGGACCTGCGGCACAGCGGCGCCATCATGGTCGGCGCCACCGAAGCCAGCACGCTCTCGCCGGCCTGGTGGACCAACAACGGGAGCCGGGTCGACCTCAACGGCTGGGGCTCGCAGGTGACGACCCTTTCCTACGGCGACCTGCAGGGCGCCCCCGCCTTTCCCGAGGAGCAGTGGTACACCGCCACCTTCAACGGCACGAGCAGCGCGACGCCCATCGTGACCGGCGCGGTGGTGGCCCTGTCGGGTCTGGTGCGCGCCGATGCGGGCGTCGTGCTCGACGCGGCGCTCGCCCGCGAGATCCTCGGCGAGACGGGGACGCCCGTGATCTCCCAGCGTCACATCGGGGCCCGGCCGGATCTGGTCGCTGCCTGGAGCGCGGCCCAGGGCGCCGTCGCGGAGATCTCCGGCACCGTCGTCGACGCCGGGGACGGCCTGCCGGTGCCCGACGTGCTGGTGCAGGTGCCCGGCCTGCCCGCCGTGGCCCGCACCGCCGGCGACGGCACCTGGCGCCTGCCGCGCCGGGCCGGGTCCGTCGCCCTCGGCTTCTCGTCCTTCGGCTACCGGGACACGACCGTCGCCGTCGACCTGACCGCCGGGATCCCGCAGGTCGTCCCCATGGACCTGACGCCCCTGGCGCGGGTCGCGCTGGACGGTGCGGTGACCGGCGCGGGCGCGCCCCTGGCCGACGCGCGGGTCCGGGTCCTCGCGTCGCCGCTCGCCCCGACCACCAGCGGACCGGACGGCGGCTTCACCTTCGGTCCGGTGCCGGTCGGGGTCGTCGACACCCTGTTCGTCGACGGCGTGCCCGGCTTCGGTGCGCGCCACCTGCCCCTGTCCACGGTGGGGGCCGGGGCGCCGGTGCTGCTCGACGTCCGGCTCGATCCGGTGCAGGAGGACTTCGGCGCCGGCGACGGCGGCTTCACGGCGGGCAACGGGACCTGGACCCACGGCACGCCCCCCGCGGCCGTGACCGGCGCCTTCACCGGGACCGGCTGCTGGGGTGTCGGCATGGACGGGCTCGGCTACGCCGACGGCGCCGTCGACACCCTGACCAGCCCGGAGTACGACCTGTCCCCGGTCGTCGCCGGCCCGTGGGAGCTGAGCTTCCACTGGTTCAGCGCCACCGAGGCCAACTACGACGGCGTGCGGGTCGAAGTGGCCGGGGCCGACGGCGTCTTCGCGCCGGCCACGCCCGTCGGCGGCTACCGCGACCGCTTCCTGCCGGGACTCGGGGCGCGCGCCGGCTGGTCGGGCCACAGCGACGGCTGGCGTGGGGCGGTGTTCGACATCGCCGCGTACGTGGGCGGCCCGTTCCGCTTCCGGCTGATCTTCGGCGCCGACGACGGCGTCGCCGACAGCGGGTTCTTCGTCGACGGCATCGCCTTCGGCCGCAACGGCACGCCCTCGGCGGCGCCCGACCCGCTCCCGACGCCGGCGGCCGCCGCCCTGCACGCCGCCCCCAACCCCTTCAACCCGACGGTGAACCTGGCCTGGAGCGCCCCTCGCCCGGGCCGACTCGTGGTGACGGTGTATGATCTGCGCGGGCGCCGCGTGCGGGTGCTGCACGACGGGGTCGTCGCCGCCGCCTCCGGCCGGCTGCGCTGGGACGGCCGCGACGCCGCCGGACGGGCCGCGGCCAGCGGCGTGTACCTCGTGCGCCTGCGGGCGCCCGGCGTCCCGCCCGTCACGGAAAGGGTTGTCCTGGCCCGCTAGGGCCCCTTAGAGTGGCCCCGGGCGGCACCGGACGGACGCCGCCCGCGACCCGCCTCCGGAAGGATCGGACCCGTGAGCGACACGCAACCCCGCAGCGGCCCGCGCGCGGCCCACCGCCGGTTCTTCCTCTTCGCCCTCGCCGGCCGCAGCCGCGCCCTGGTGCTGCTGCTCGCCCTCGTCGGCCAGATCGTCCTGACCGCCGTCGACGTCGGCCACCACATGCTGCCCAGTCTCTACCACGCCATCGTGATCATCGCCGCCATGGTCATGGCCGCCGATGAACGCGGCCACCTGCGCACGGGCTGGCTCATCGGCGGCGCGGCCATCGCGCTGTCCGTGGCCGCCGACCTGGTCGACACCGATCCGGTCGCGTGGGTCTCCTACCTGGTCACCGTGTCCTTCTACGTCTTCGTCATCCGGCTCATGCTGGGCCGAATCTTCAGGGCCCGCGACATCACCCTCGACGTGATCGGCTACGCCCTGTGCACCTACGTGCTGCTGGGCACCCTCTGGACCCTCCTCTACGCACCCTTCGCGGTGCTCGACCCCCACGCCTTCAGCCAGCCCCTCGGCGGCGGCGGCCGGGCGCCGGGCGCGGACCTCATCTACTTCAGCTTCGTCACCCTGACGACGCTGGGATACGGGGACATCAGCCCGGTGGCGCCGGTGGTGCGGGCGCTGGCCATCCTCGAGGCCCTGACGGGCACCCTTTTCCTGGCGGTGCTGATCTCGCGTCTGGTGGGCGGATACAAATCGTCGCGGAACGGCTAGCCCGGACGTCGGGGAAGCGGCCTAGAGCCTCTTCTCGTATTCCATCTCGTCGCGGATGGGCAGGCCGTAGTCGCCCGTGCGCGGGATGTTCGGCTTGAGCAGGCGGATCTTGGCCATGGAGCCGAGCCGGACCTCGCTGAGCACGAACCCCCGCTTCTGGAAGAAGCGCTGGGCGTCGAGGCGGTCGTTGGTGGTGATGGTCCAGAGGCGGGTGCAGCCGGCGGCCCGCGCCGCCTCCTCGACCTTCTCGAGCAGCATGGTGCCGATGCCCATGAACTGGCAGAGGGCGTCGATGGTGACCAGCTCGCAGTCGGGGCCGTCGATGTGGTAGGTGACCAGCCCGATGCGCTCGGGGCCCTCGGCGGCGATGAAGCCCGGCAGCTTGTGGGGATCGTGGACTTCGGACCGGGACACGACGAAGTCGCCGCCGAACAGGAGCTCGGTGCGTTCCTTCACCCACAGGCGATCGTCCGGCGTGAGTTCGGTTACCCGCATGCTCAGATCCCTGAAGAGGCGATCGAATCCCGACGGGAGCGCCGGGTAGATGGATTTGTCCTCGGTGTCCATGGCCGAAACATGGTGAGTCGCCGCAGGGTGCGCAAGGCCCCATCCCCCATTCCGCAGCGAAACGCAATGATTTCTTTAGGGCGTGCCGGGCGCGTCGATAACCGGGGAAACGACCCGAAATCGCGGAGGAGTCCGTCCGGCCCCATGATAGCCAAGACCCAGACCATGTCCGAGGACGCTGCCGGCCGCCACGTGTCCGACCTCGACCGCCCCGCCGACCACGAGATGTCGCGGCGCTCGCTGCGCACGTCGTTCACCTACGTGCCGGCCACCGCGCTCGTCGTCCTCGTCACCGACATCTGGCACGACTTCCGCGCGATCGCCCTGGCCGTCGTGGGTCTCTTCGTGGCCGCCGGCTTCGTGCGCACGCACCTCGCCCGACGCTTCGACAGCTGCTACGACGCGGCGCCGCGGGCCTGGCTGCGGCGCTTCGCCGCCGGGACGCTCTTTCCCATGGTGGTCTGGGGAGGCGGCAACGCCCTGGTCCTGCTGCACTACGGCGTCGGCTGGTCGTACCACGTGTGCCTGCTGATGACCGCCGGCATGGTCGCCAGCGCCACCGCCTCGCTCACGCCCCGCCTGCGCATCTTCCGGGCCTTCGTGGTGCTGGCCCTGGCGCCCCATCTGGTGGCGCTGCCCTTCGTGGTCGCCGGCCAGCAGTGGGGTCTCGCGGCCCTCGTGGCGCTGTACGCCGTCCAGATGAGCCTGCTCGGCAACTACTACCACCGCGAGTTCTGGACGCGGCTGCACCGCGAGCTCGAGCTCGAGCAGCGGGCGATCGCCCTGCAGCAGGCCCACGGCGAACTGGCCGAGGCCAACAAGGCCAAGAGCCAGTTCCTGGCCACCATGAGCCACGAGATCCGCACGCCCATGAACGGGGTCATCGGCCTGACCGACCTGGCCCTCGAGACCGACCTCGACGAACGGCAGCGCGAGTACCTCACCGACATCCGTGCGTCGGGCGAGACCCTGCTGCGGCTCATCAACCAGATCCTCGACTTCTCCAAGATCGAGGCCGGCAAGTTCGAACTCGATCCGCAGCCCGTCGACCTGGCGACCCTGCTGGAGAACGTGCTGCGGCCCCTCCGCAACGAGGCGGCCCGGCGCGGCAACCGGCTGGTGCTGGACGTGGCCCAGGACGTGCCGCCGCGGGTGCAGGCCGACTCCCTGCGCCTGTGGCAGGTGCTGACCAACCTGGTCGGCAACGCGACGAAATTCACGGCCGACGGCGACGTTCGGCTGCGGATCTCGCTCGAGGGCCACCACGACGGCTGCCCGCAGGTCCGCTTCTCGGTGCAGGACTCGGGCATCGGCATCTCGGCCGCCGCGCGGGAGAACATCTTCGAGGCCTTCCAGCAGGCCGACGGCTCGACCACCCGGCGCTTCGGCGGCACCGGCCTCGGCCTGACGATCTCGTCGCGGATCGTGCGCATGATGGGCGGCCAGATCCAGGTGGCGAGCATCGAGCAGGAAGGCAGCACCTTCTCCTTCACGATCCCGCTCCCGGTCGCCGCGGTGCCGGCCGCGGAGACCCCCGTCGTGGCGGACGTGCCGGCCGATCTCGCGGGAATCCGCGTCCTCGTCGTCGAGGACAACGTCGTCAACGCGAAACTGGCCCGTCGCATCCTGGAGAAGGCCGGCGCGGCCACCGAATGGGCCCGCGACGGCCGCGAAGGGGTCGACATGTGGGCGACCGGCGACTTCGACGTGATCCTCATGGACGTGCAGATGCCCGTCATGGACGGCTTCGCGGCCACGGCGGAGATCCGGGCCCGCGAGGGCGACGACGCCCGCACGCCCATCATCGCCCTGACCGCCCACGCGCTGGCCGGCTACCGGGAGAAGACCGCGGCCGCCGGCATGGACGACTTCCTCACCAAACCCCTCAACGCCATCGAGCTGAAGCGGACCGTCGCCGTCTGGGCCCACGCCGGGGCCACGGTCTGATCGACGCCACACGGAAAAAGCCCCGGACCGTCGGCCCGGGGCTGATCTCCGTCCCGTGGTCGCGCCGCCATCTCAGCGCACCAGCGACATCCGTCTGACCTCGTCGACCGCGCCGCTGCGCAGGCGGTAGAGATAGATGCCCGCCGCCACCGCCCGGCCCGCGTCGTCGGTGCCGTTCCAGGCCACCGTGTGGTCGCCGGCCGCCATCGCACCGTCGACCAGCGTGCGCACCAGGCGGCCGCCGATGTCGTACACCGCCAGGTGGGCCGTCCCGTCGGCCGGCAACTCGAACGAGATGTGGGTCAGGGGATTGAAGGGGTTGGGCACGTTCTGGGCCAGGGCCCTCGCGGGCTGCGGCACATCGTCGGGCACCGCCACCGCGGCCGGGATCGCCAGGCCGTACACGCCCTTGCCGTGGGTGCCGGCGATGATCACGCCGTCGTCGGCCCGGGTCTTGAGCTGCCCCACGACGACGTTGCCCATCAGGTCCGGCGACTCGAGGGTCCACTTGGTCGCGGCGCCCGCGAGGGCGAAGGTCGAGTACAGTCCGGTGCTCGTGCCCGCCAGGTAGATGTGCACGAAGTTCCAGGGCACGATGGCCACCGTGCGCACCGACGGGCCGTCGGCGCCCGCGAGATTGCCCTCGACGGCCGTCCAGGTGGCGCCGCCGTCGCCGCTGGCGAAGAGGCTGCTCACGGCGTAGTTCGAAACGGCCACGAGCAGGTGGTCGTCGTCGGCCGGATCGATGGCGATGTCCGCGACGTAGCCGCCGGCGGGGAAGTCGGGTCCCATGTTCAGGGCCGTCGGGACGGTTCCGGCCGGGGCGGTGTCGGCGTTGTCGACCCGGTACATGCCGCCGCTCGCCGTGCCGTAGTAGAGGGTGCGCGAGCCCGCCCGGGTCATGGCCAGGGCCGTGACCGAACTGCCGGACGGCGCGAGGGTCAGGTGGTCCCAGTTGACACTCGTCGTCCCGTTGCCCCACAGGGGCACCGCGGTGACGTCGTTGTTCCGCCACACGCCGGCCGACGAACCCACGAAGACCACGTTGTCGTCGTTGGGATCCATGATGAACGGGTTGATGAACAGGTAGCTGCCGCCGCCCGTCGGGTCGATGCGCGTCCAGTCGAGGTAGCTGCCGGTGGCGTTGTCGACGGTCATGCGGTAGACCACGCCGTTCTGCACCGAGACGAGGTACATGCCGCTCGCGCCCGAGGCGTCGCCGACGGCGCAGTAGCTGCCGTCCCCGCCGAGGATCTCGCTCCAGGGCTGCGTGCCCACCGTCGAGGCGGTGAACCAGGTGCCGTTGTCCTGCATGCCGCCGATGACGATGTCGCTGCCGGGCAGGTTCTCGTCGATGGCGACGGTGTAGAACTGGCTCGTGTTGTAGCCGTTGCTCAGGCTGCTCCAGTTGACGGCGCCCGCCGTGATGTCGGTCGTCCTGTGCACGCCGCCGTCGCTGCCGGTGTAGGCCACGACCGACGAGCCCGGCCGGAACACCAGCCAGTGCTGGTCGGCGTGGTGGTTCGCGTACTGCCAGCCGCCGATCCAGGCGTCGAGGTTGTTGGTGGCGAAGCCGTCGGTGCTCCGGATGAGGTGGATGCCGCCGATGTAGACGTGATCCGGATTGGTCGGGTTCACCGTCACCGTCTGGCAGTAGCTGCTGTAGCACTCCATGGGCTCGTTGCCGCTGGGACCGGGCAGCAGCGCCATCTGCGCGCTGCGGTTCCACCAGAAGCCGCCGACGCCGCTGCCGTCGCCCGTCAGGTACTGGTACTTGTAGAAGCCCTCGGCCGAGGTGCCGTTCAGGTCCGAGACGAGCATGTAGAGGATCGACTCGTCCGACGGCGCCAGGGCCAGCACGATGCGGTTGTGGCTGGTCAGGCCCGCGGGCGTGATGTCGGTCCAGGTGATGCCGTCGGGCGAGCGGAAGACGCCGTTGACGGCGCCCTCGCTGCTCAGGCTCGCGTAGACGACGCCCGTGCTCGAGACGACCACGTCGGTGTAGCGCGACTGCGTCGCCGCGTTGCCCAGCACCCGGGTCCAACTCGCGCCGCCGTCGGTGGAGCGCTCGATGAAGCCGTACACCGCGGCGTAGACCTCGTCCTGGGCCGCGTTGCCCGCATCGACGGCCAGACGGTGCACGTACTGCCACTCGCCGCTGAACACGGTCGGGTCGGCGGCCGCCGTGGACGCCAGCAGCGACCACGAGGCGCCGCCGTCGACCGACTTGAACACGCCGTCGCCGCGGTAGGGGGCGCCGCCGCCGCCGGCCGAGTTGCCGCGGATCTCGCCGGTGCCGTAGTACCAGACGTCCTCGTGTCCGGCCCGCGTATCCTGGGCCAGGGACGAGACAGCGTGGAGCTGGCTGCTGCCGGTCGTCAGGGTCCAGTTGGCGCCCTCGTCGGTGGTGCGCCACATGCCCCCGCTGATGCCGCCGGCGAGCAGGGTGCGGAAGGTGGGATCGGCCACGTCGATGGCCAGGGCCCGCGTGCGGCCCCCGATGTTCCAGGGACCGCGGTACGTCCAGCCGGCCAGCTTCGCGACCGTCGGCGCGCCGGGCAGCTCGGCCACGAAGGTGCCGCCCGCCCGCTCGGGCAGGCGCGCGGCGAACGCGCGCTCGCGGCGGTGGATGTCGGGAGGAATGCGCCCGGTCGCCGGATCGGCCAGGAGCATGGTCTCCCAGGCGAGGCGCTCGTCGGGTCCGCCGGTCTGTCGCCGGCTGGGCTCGTTGTCGGGCATGGGCGGCGCCACGGCCGGGGCCGGGACCTGCGCGGCGACCGGCGCCGACGGCGCATCGGCGGTGAATTCGGAGGCGGCGATTGCGATCGCCACCGCGGCCATCAGGATGACCAGGCGGATCTTCATGGCTTCGGAGTCCCTCCGGATGCGTGCGGACCTGTCGGCGCCCCCCTGACGTCGCCGTGAATCTCTGCATTTATACCATACAATTCCTAAAAATTCAACACAGAACGCCGTTTGGGGCCTTCAGGACGCGAATCCGGTCGCCCCGTTCCAACCCTCTCCCCCCGCCGGGCGTCTCCTCCATACCCCCGCAGACCCCTCGACCGGAGGTTCGAGCCCATGCCCCGTCCATATCGCCCGGCCACCCTGGCCGCCCTGCTCCTGATCGCGTTCGCCGCCGGACCGGCCGGCGCCTTCGATTTCCACGGCCACGGCCACGGCCGCGAAGGGTCCGGCGACCTGGAGACCCGATCCTTCGCCCTCGACGACTTCGACGAGATCATCATCGGCGGCGCCTTCGCGGTCGACGTCCGCCTGGGCGACGACCAGGACGTCGCCGTCACCGTCGACGACAACCTCTGGGACCTGCTCGAGGTCACCGTCGACGGCGGGCGCCTGCGCATCGACTGGACCGACCCCGTCGACCCCGACGACGACTGCCGGATCGCGATCACGGCGCGGCGCCTCGTCGCCATGGGTGTCAGCGGCGCGGGCGAGGTTCGCGTCCACGATTTCAGGGGCGACGAGTTCGCCTTCAAGCTGAGCGGCGCCGCCGAGCTGGAGATGGACGGCGAAGTCGATCGCCTCGTCCTCCAGGTGTCGGGCGCCGGCGACATCGACACCCGGGACCTGCGGGCGAAGCACGTCAAGGTGCGGATCTCCGGTGCCGGGAACGCCAACATCACGGCGACGGAGAGTCTCGACGCCGAGGTCTCGGGTGTCGGCAACATCGACTACTGGGGGGATCCCGCCGAGAAGCACACGCGGGTGTCCGGCCTGGGTGACATCGACGCGCACTAGCGCGGCGCGAACAACGCCGAGCGTCCGGTGCGACCCGGACGTCCGACCGCGCGGGCGGGCCCTGACGGCCCGCCCGCCGCAGGCCCGGGATCCCCTCACCGGCCCACCTCCGGCCGGCCCGCGACGCGGGAACCACGGGGAACCATGCGCCGCTGTCCTCCCCGACGCGGTACGTTTCTCCATTAGTCCCGCTACGGCCTTCATTAGCCCGAATTGAACTAAACAGGATTCGGGCGCCATCCGATTCCCCCCGCAATGGACACCGCCGCCGCCTGGTGTCGCCCACCGGCCGGCGGATACGAGTGGAACAATCCGGACGGCCAGCGCGGCGCGTCCGGGGGGGAACGTGAACCGATGAATCGCCCGGCGGGGAGAATGTCCCTGACCCTCATGCTGCTGCTCGGCGCCAGCGCGGCCCACGCCACCGGCACGCCCGCCGGCACCGTGATCCAGAGCCAGGCCACGGTGACGTACGTGCAGGACGGGAACGCGCGCACCGCCGTGAGCAACCGGCTGGCCCTGCCCGTGCACGAGGTGCTCGACTTCACCCTCGCCTGGGCCGACGCCGCCGACGTGGCGGCCTACGCCGGCGACCTGGCGGTGGCCCTGACCTTCCGGCTGCAGAACACGGGCAACGGCCGTGACACCTTCCATCTGACGGCCATCAGCGCCCTCGCCGGCGACGACTTCGACCCCGCCCGCGCGGCGATCCACTTCGACAGCGACGGCAACGGTCTCTTCGATCCCGTGCGGGACGACGCGTACGACGCCGGCGTCAACGATCCGGAACTCGCGGCCGATGCCGAACTGACCGTCTTCCTCGTGGGCGACGTGCCCGTCGACGCGACGCCCGGCGACCGCGGCCGCCTGAAGCTCGCCGTCGGGTCGGCCGAGGGCTACGGCACGCCCGGCACCGTCGTGCACGGCGCCGGCGACGACGGCACCGACGCGGTGATCGGGCCGGGCGGCGGCTTCGCCGAGGCCGACGGCGCCCTGCAGCTCGTGGCCGCGCAGGTGCGGCTGGTCAAGAGCGCGACGGTGGCCAGCGCCGTCGGCACGTCCCTCGCCCCGGGCGAGGCCGACACGAGCTCGGTCGTCACCTACACCATCGACGTGACGGTCAGCGGCACGGGCACGGCCCGCGACGTCGTCGTCACCGATCCGATTCCGCCCGGCACGACCTACCGGCCGGGCACCCTTCTGCTCAACGACACCCTCCTGTCCGACACCCTCGACGCCGACCGCGGCGACGTGGGCGGGCAGGCCGCGGGCACGATCACCGTCGCCCTCGGGGACATGACAGCCGACACACCCGTCCAACGCATCTCTTTCCAGGTCGACCTGGAGTAACCGGAGGTAGCAGCCGTGAACAAGTCCCATGCGAAGATCCGCGCCCTGCTGGCCCTGCCCGTGCTGGCCGCCTTGCTGGCCGGCGGGGCCGCCCTCGCCGCCGACGGCCTCGTGCTCGAGGCTTTCGCCGAGATCGAGGTCGTGCAGGAGGGCGCCGACGGCGCCCGCACCGTCGCCCGCGTCCCGGCCGAGACCGTCGTGCCCGGCGACGAGGTCATCTACACCCTGACCTGGGACAACCGCGGCGGCGAGCCCGCCGACGACGTCGCCATCACCAACCCCATTCCCGAGCACATGGAGCTGCGGCGGGCCGACGGCACGCCGGCCCACGTCGAGATCATGTACTCGGTGGACGGCGGCGCCATCTTCGGCCCGCTCTCCGACCTGACCATTCCCGACGGTGCCGGCGGCATCCGCCCCGCGGTGCCCGCCGACTGCACCCACATCCGCTGGCATTTCCACAGGCCGCTTGCGCCCGGTGAATCCGGCCAGGTGAGCTACACCACGAGGCTGATGTAGGTCCGCGCGGGTCCGGAACCGCCGGACCCGTGCGGCCTGCCGGCCGCTCCCCAGGAGGTAGATCGCAATGACTCTTCGCCCCATCATCCGGACCGTCGCGGTCCTCGCCGTCGCGCTCGTCGCGGCCGGCGCGGCCTTCGCCGGCGGCACCCCGTCCGGCACGGTCGTCGACAACACCGCGTCGGTGGACTACTCGGTCGGCGGCCTCGCCCAGGCCACGATCAACTCGAACACCGCCACCTTCCTCGTCGACAACCGCGTCGACGTGCAGGTGGCCACCCTCGACGCCGCCAACATCGTCGTCGTGCCCGGCATGCTCGCCCGCGTGCTCACCTTCTCGGTGACCAACAGCGGCAACACGGTCCAGGACTACACCCTGAGCGCCGTGGCCGATCCGGGCAGCGACTTCCTCGGCGCTAACGTCAACACCTACGTCGACCTGAACGCCAACGGCACCTACGACCCGGCCATCGACACCCAGACGTTCGTGGACGAGCTCGCCGTCGACGCCACGGTGACCGTGTTCATCGTGGCCGACATCCCGCTCGGTCCCGTGGACGCCGACCTGGCCATCTACACCCTCCTGGCCGAGACCGGCGCCGGCGCGACCCCCGGCGTCAACGGCGCCGTGATCGCCAACGACGACGGCGCCAGCATCGACGACCCCGCGGTCGTGCAGATCGTCTTCGCCGACGCGGCGGGCAACGCCGATGCGCCCTTCGACGGCTCGCACAGCAGCCAGTCCACCTACGAGGTGGCCGCGGCCGACCTGCAGGTCGTCAAGACCCACACGGTCACCAGCGACCCGATCAACGGCGCCGCCAACCCGAAGAACATCCCCGGCGCGCTGCTCGACTACAGCACCGCCCTGAACAACACCGGCGGCACCAGCGCCGACAACGTCGTCGTGGTCGATCCGGTCCCGGCCAACACCAGCTTCGTCGTGGGCAGCCACGCCGTGGCCCCGGCGGGCACCATCACCTACAGCAACGACGGCGGCGCCACCTGGACCCACGTGCCCACCGACAGCGGCGACGGCACCGATCCGAACGTGACGCACATGCGGATCCAGTTCGCGAGCATCGCGGCCGCCGGCGCGGCCACGAGCACGTTCCAGGTGATCATCCAGTAGGACCCCGATGCGCAGAGTCGACCGACAGTCCTGCCTCCGGTGCGGAAACGCGTTCCCCCACGGGATCGCGTTTCCGCACGTCCGGACCTGGCTGGCGGTCGCCCTGCTCGCCCTCGGCTGGACGGCGGGCGCGACCGCCCAGAACGCGCCGGGCGACGTGATCGGGAACACGGCCAGGGCCACCTACGCGGCGGGCACGCGCACCGCCCTCACCACGGACAGCAACGCGGTGACCCTGACCGTCGTCCCCGTCGCCACCCCCGCCACCCTCGACCTCATGCGTCATCGCCCCGGCGTGCGGGCCGCCCTGGCGGTGCCGGTCGCCGGCACCGACTACAGCACGAGCGGCGATCCGGCCGGGCCCTGGGCCCTGGCGCCCGCCCCCGCGCCGCCGGGCGGAACACCCATCGACCTCACCGAGCCGGTGCCCCTCGTCAGCGCCGACACCTACTACCGCGGCGAACCCGTCTTCCTGCACCTGGTCGATCCGGACCGGGACCGCGACGCCCGCGTCGCCGACACCGTCCTGCTCGAGGTGTCCAACCCCGCCCTGGGCGACCGCGAGCTGCTGCGGCTGACCGAGACCGGTCCGGCCACCGGCGCGTTCCTCGGCTACCTGCAGACGACCGGGCCGGAGGCGCCCCAGGCCAAGGACGGCCTGCTCGCCGTGGGCCAGGACCACGAGCTCACCGCCGCCTACGTCGACCCCGACGATCCCGCCGACCGGGCCGTGGCCACCGCCGCCGTCGACCCGGTCGGCCGGATCTTCGATTCGCGCACCGGCGAACCCCTGAGCGGCGTCACCGTGCGCCTGGTCGACGACGCCACGGGCCTGCCCGCGGCCGTGCACGGCGTCGACGCCGTGAGCGCCTTTCCCGCCGACGTGGTCACGGGCGCCCCCCTGACCGACGCCGCCGGCCACGCCTACGACTTCGGCCCGGGCGGCTACCGCTTCCCCCACGTGCCCGACGGGCGCTACCGCCTCGAGATCGACGCCCCCCCGGGCTACCGGGCGCCGTCGCGCCTGGACGACGCCGCGGTGCAGGCCGCGCCGGGCGGCCCCTGGCACCTGGTGGATCCGGCCAGCCGCGGCGGGGCCTTCTTCGCCACCGGCCTGCCGCTGCGCATCGACATCCCCCTCGACAGCGTCGACAGCGACCTCTTCGTGAGCAAGCAGGCGGGCCGCACGAGCGTCGCCGTGGGCGACTTCGTGCCCTACGAGGTCACCGTCGCCAACGCGACGACCGACGAGGCCACCGACCTGGCCGTCACCGACCGCCTGCCGGTGGGCTTCCGCTACCGCGCCGGCTCGGCCCGCGTCGACGGCGAACCGGCGCCCGACCCGAGCGTCTCGCCCGACGGACGCACCCTCGTCTTCCCCCACGCGGCCCTGGCCCCCGGCGCGAGCGTCTCGTTCGCCTACGTGGCGGCGGTCGTGCCGGGCGCGGTGCCGGGCGACGCGGTCAACCGCGCCACCGCCGCCTGGGCCGGTCGCCGCAGCAACGAGGCCGCCGCGCGCGTCACCGTGCGGCGCGACCTCTTCGGCGACACGGCCACCCTGATGGGCCGGGTCACGGGCCGGGACTGCGCCGCGGCGGACGACTCGCTGCGCGGCATCCCCGACGTGCGCGTCCTCCTGGAGACCGGCGCCTTCGCCGTGACGGACGCCGACGGTCGCTACCACCTGGCCGGCCTCGTGCCCGGCGCCCACGTGGTGCAGCTCGACCTCGCGAGCCTGCCCGCGGGCTGGGAACCCGGCGACTGCACCGGCGACTCGCTCCACGTCGAGCACCCGTGGTCGCATCTGGTCGACCTGCAGGGCGGCACGCTCTGGCGCAGCGACTACCGGCTGCAGCGCGTGCCGCCGGCCACGGGCGACCTCGACCTCGCCCTCGACACGGTCCTGCGCGGCGACCGCATCACGGGCCGCGTGGCCGTCGCGGCGACGGACGTTCCCCTGCGCAACCTGCGCCTGACCGTGCAGCTGCCCGACGGCGTCGCCTACGAGCCGGGCTCCTCGCGACGGGGCGACCGCGCACTGCCCGACCCCGCGGCGTCCGGGGGCGTGCTCGTCTACGGGGTCGACGAACTCGCCGCCGGAGCCGCCGACTCGCTCGAGTTCGCCGTCCGCGTGCAGCCCCCCCTGCGGCGGGCCGAGTTCCCCTTCCAGGCCCTGCTCGTGGCCGACACGCCGGCCCGGCCGAACGTCCGCACGCCGGTGGTCGCCGCCACCATCGGCCTGGTGCCCGAGGTCGTGCGCGAGGAGCAGCCCGAGATGGTGCTGCGGCCCCGCTTCGCCAGCCTCAGCGCCGAACTGGGGCCGGCCGACATCGCCCAGATCGACACCCTGCTCGCCGGCCTCGCCGACCTGGACATCGTGGCCGTGCGGGTGGTCGGGCACACGGACAGCCAGCGCATCCGTCCCGGGGCCCATCCCGTGTACACCGACAACCTGGCCCTCTCCCTGGCGCGGGCCGAGGCCGTGGGGCGCCTGGTCTCCGAGCGTCTGCAGCTCAGCGAAGCCCAGCTCGCCATGTACGGCATGGGCCCCCGCGAGCCCGTGGCCGACAACACCACCGCCGCGGGGCGCGCCGAGAACCGGCGCGTCACCCTGCAGGTCTGGACCGAGAAGACGGTGCCCCTGCTGCCCGACCAGGTGGTGCGCGACCACGACCGCACCCGCCAGGCCGTCACGGGATTCCGGCCGGGCGAGACCTGGCCCGAGGCCGCAGGCGCCCCGGCCGACACCCTGGCCATGCCGCAGTACGACGAGGCCTGGCTCGCCGCCGCCCCCGCCGCCACGCGCATCGTGTGGCCGCCCGAGGGCCACCTGCCCCACCTGCCGGCCATCAAGCTGGCCGTGCAGCACGCCGCCGCCGACTCGGTGCGCCTGCGCCTGAACGGCGTCGCCGCCGGCAGCCTCAACTTCGCCGGCCGCCTGGTCGACGCCGGCGGCGAGAAGGCCCTCAGCCTGTGGACCGGCCTGGACCTGGCCCCGGGCGACAACGTCGTCGGCGTGGAGCTGTGCGACGCGGCCGGCCGCGTCACCGCACGCCTCGAGCGGCAGGTGCACCTGTCCGGTCCCCCGGTCTTCGCCGACTTCGTGCCCGAGCGCTCGGTGCTGGTCGCCGACGGGCGGACCCGGCCCCGCATCGCCGTGCGCCTGACCGACAAGGACGGCTATCCGGCCCGGCGCGACGTCATCGGCCGCTACGGTGTCGATCCGCCCCACGAGGCCTGGCGCGCCAAGGGCGACGCCGAACGCGAGACCATCACCGACCTGCAGGAGAAGGTGCCGACCTACGTGATCGGGCCCGAGGGCATCGCCCTGCTGCCCCTGGCCCCCACCACCGCCTCGGGCGAGGCGCTCGTGCGTCTGGACCTGCAGGACAGCCAGGAGGAGATCCGCACCTGGCTGCAGCCGGCGGCGCGCGACTGGGTCCTGGCCGGCGTGCTCGAGGGCACCGCGGGCTACAGCACGGTGTCCGGCAACCTCGAGACCCTCGCCGCCGCCGACCGGCCCGACGACTTCTATGCCGAGGGCCGCCTGGCCTTCTACGCCAAGGGCCGCCTGAAGGGCCGCTGGCTGCTGACCATGGCCTACGACAGCCGCGATCCGGACGATGACCCCGCGCGCACGATGTTCGGCGAGATCGATCCGGACGCCTACTACACCGTGTACGGCGACGCGGTGGTGCAGCGCCACGACGCGCCCAGCCGCGACCGCCTCTACGTGCGGCTCGAGCGCGAGCAGTTCTACGCCCTCTACGGCGACCACGACACCGGCCTGACCATGACCGAACTGGCCCGCTACAGCCGCACCCTGACCGGCTTTCGCGCCAGCCGCCGCGGCGATGAGATCGGCTTCGACGTCTTCGCCAGCGAGACGCGGCAGGGCTTCCGGCGCGACGAGATCCGGGGCGACGGCACCTCGGGCCTGTACCATCTTTCGGCGCGGCGCATCGTGCCCCACAGCGAGCAGATCGTGCTGCAGACGCGCGACCGCTACCGCAACGAGATCATCCTCGTCGAGCGGCCGCTCACCCGCGGCGTCGACTACACCCTCGACGAACTCGACGGCACCCTCTTCTTCAAGCAGCCGGTGCCCAGCCAGGACGAGGCCTTCAACCCGGTCTGGATCGTGGTCCGCTACGAGACCGAGGCGGCCGACGAGGCCGAGATCACCGCCGGCGGGCGCGCCTCGTGGAAGCCCGGCGGCGGCGACCTCGAACTGGGCGCCACCGGCGTGCGCGAAGGCACGGCCGGCGGCGGCGCCGACGTGATGGCCGGCCTGGACACGCGCTGGGACCTGAACCGGTCGCTGCGCCTGGAGGCCGAGTATACCGGCACCGACACCGGGACGGCCGGCACGCGCCGCGCCTGGCGGGCCGACCTCGCCAAACGGTCCGGCGCGGTGCAGGGCCGGCTGTACCACCGCGACCAGGAGGACGGGTTCGGGCTCGGCCAGCAGAACGGCGGCGAGGCGGGCATGCGCAAGTCGGGGCTGGATCTCGCCTGGCGCGAGCACGAGAACTGGCGCCTCGAGGGCACGACCTTCGCCCAGGAGAACCGGCGCGACGGCAGCCGCCGCCAGTACGCCGACCTGCGGGCCCGCTACGACCGGGGCGCCGTGAGCGCCGGCCTCGGCCTGCGCGCCGCCAACGACGAGCGGCCCGACGCGCCCCTGCAGCAGACCCGGCAGCTGACGGCCGACGTGGCCCTGAAGGTGCTGCGCGACCGGGGACGCCTGCGCCTCGCCCGCGAGCAGGGGCTCGGCGGGGGCGACGGCCTCGCCGACTTCCCCACCCGGACCTCCCTGGGCGCCGAGTACGAGGTGTGGCGCGACCAGAAGATCTTCCTCGCCCAGGAGATCGCCGACGGCGGCGGCCCGGCCGACCACCGCACCCGGCTCGGCGTGGAATCGGTGCCCTGGCAGGGCGCCCGCCTGCGCAGTTCGGCCGAGCGCCGCAGCCGCGAGAGCGATCGGCGCGTCTTCGCCGACATGGGCCTGCAGCAGAACCTGCGCCTGAGCGAGGCCTGGCACGTGGACGCGAGTCTCGACCACGGCGCCACCACGCCCCTCGGCGACGCGGCCGCCCCGGACACGACCGGCGTGGCCCCCGCGGCCGGCGACGCGGACTTCACGGCGGGCTCCCTCGGCGCCACCTGGCAGCGGGGCGCCTGGCTGGTCGACCAGCGCGTCGAGTACCGCACCAGCGACGCGGCCGAGAAGTGGGGCCTGGCCGGCGGCGTCCACGTCGAGGCGCGGGAGAACCTGGGCCTGCTGGGCAGCCTGCGGTTCGCCCGCACCGACAACCGCACCACCGGGCGCGAGGCTCTCGGCGACGTGAGTCTCGGCCTGAGCTGGCGTCCGGACGACTCGCCCTGGACCGTGCTGCACCGGCTCTCGTGGCGCGGCGAGGAGCGCACCGGCGGCGCGCTCCCGCTGTCGAACTGGCGCATCGTGAACAACCTGAACGTGGCCCGCATGCTGGGCCCGCGCGACCAGCTCTCGACCCTGCTCGGCCTCCGCTTCAACCGCGACACCATCGCGGGCACGCGCTACGAGTCGGTGAGCGACAACCTCGCGCTCGAGTGGCGGCACTTCTGGGGCAGCCGCTGGGACGCGGGACTGCGGGGCTCGTCGCGCCACGCCTGGCGCGACGGCGTCATCGACTGGAGCGCCGGCGTCACCTGCGGCTACAAGGTGCTCGAGGACATCTGGCTCTCCCTCGGCTACAACTTCGCCGGCTACCGCGACCGCGACTTCGGGGCCAACGACCACACGGCCCAGGGCCCGTTCCTGCGCTTCCGGGTGCGGTTCAACCAGGAGGTGACCCGTGCGGTGCTGCGCTGATCTCCCGCGGCGGGTCGTCCTGCTCCTCGGGCTGCTGCCCGGACTGCTCGCGGCGGTCGCGCCGTCCGCGGCGCGGGCCGGGACGCCCATCGACCTGTCCTTCACCCACGCGGGCCACGTGAACTTCGTCGGGACGGCGGGCTCGCTCCGGCGCGGCTCCAACCAGGGCGATGCCTGCAGCGTCGACAACTACGACACGGCGAAGCTCACGGGCCTGCCGCCGGGCGCCACCGTGCGCGCCGCGTATCTCTACTGGGCCGGCTCCTGGTCCGACGTCCGGCGTTCGACGCGCCGCTCGCCCGACTGGCGGGTCACCTTCGAGGGGCGCACCGTGGACGCGGACCGCCAGTTCACCGAAGCGTACGCCACCGGCGGCGAACGCTACGACTTCTTCAGCGGCATGGCCGACGTCACCGCCGCCGTCGCGGCCAAGGGGAACGGCGACTACACCTTCGGCAACCTGGACGTGAACACGCGCAGCCCGCACTGCGACGTGCAGGCGGTGGTGGCGGGCTGGTCGCTGATCGTGGTCTACGAGCATCCGGCCGAGTCGAACCGGGTGGTGAACGTCTTCGACGGATTCCAGGCCTACCGGGGCGGCCGCATCTCCGTCACCGCGGACAACTTCCAGATCGCCGCCGACGACATCAACGGCAAGGTCGCGCACCTGACGTGGGAGGGCGATGCCGAGAACAGCGGCCAGCTCGCGGGCTACACCGAGACGCTGACCTTCGACGGCGCGGTCATGCTCGACGGCCTGAACCCCGTCTCGAACCAGTTCAACTCGACGGTGAACGTGACCGGACGGTCCGACACCTGGGGCGTCGACTTCGACGTCTACGACGTGACGCCGTACCTCGCGGCCGGACAGACGAGCGCGACCACCGTCTACCAGTCCGGCCAGGACCTGGTGCTGCTCTCGGCCGAGGTGATCTCGGTGACGAACATCCCCCTGACGGACCTGGCCTGGACCGCCGGGCCGTCCACGCCCCTGCCGCTCTTCGAGACCACCCCGGTGGACCTGGCCCTGGTGAACAACGGCCCCAGCGACGAGCCCGGCGCGGTGGCCATGCGGGTGACCCTGCCGGCGGAGGTCGACTTCGCGGGCACCCCGAGCCCCGGCTGGACCGTGAGCACGGCCCTGCTGCCCGACGTGGTCTTCACCCATCCCGGCCCGCTGGCGGCCGGCGCGTCGCTGCCGTTGACCCTGCAGCTCGTGCCCCACGCCCTGCCCGCCGCGCCGGCGGCTCTCGACGTCCTGGTCACCAGCGGCTCGTTCGATTTCGCTCCGGCCAACAACAGCGGCGCCGTGCCCCTGGACATCGTCGCCTCGCCGGCCCAACTCGTCTCGGTCGCCGCGGTGGAGACGCTCGACGACCCCGTCAACGGCGCCGCCAACCCCAAGGCCATCCCGGGGGCGACCGTGCTGTGCACCCTGACGACGAGCAACCTCGGCGCCGGGGCCGTCGACAACAACTCGGTGGAGGTCGTGCTCGCCATCCCGCCGGACGCGGCCCTGATCGTGACCGACTACCCCGGCGGGACCGGGCCCATCCACCTCGCGGACGGAACGCCCGCCAGCCGCCTGACCCTCGGGCGCGGCCACTGGGGCAACGGCCAGGAAGACGTGTCCTTCTCGGACAACGGCGGCGCCACGTTCAAGTACAAGCCCACGGCCGACGCCTTCGGCGCCGACGGGGCCGTGACCCACGTGCGCGTGCGCCCGAGCGGGACGTTCGCGGGCCGGGACGCCACCGGACCGTCGTCGTTCTCCCTGCTCTACCGGATCATGGTGCGCTACTGACCGGACGGCCCGGCCGATCCGGGCCGGCGCCAGGCGCCGATTCCGGTCCGCCACGCCAACGTCGCATCGCATCGATGATCTAAAAAACAGAGTGTTTTTTCAAAAATCTACCTAGTTTAAGGTTTTTTGTCTTGAGTTTAAGCTTAAAACTGGTAGAATTAAGCCTTCGAAGCACATCCCCCCAGCCTGTGAGGTGCCTGATCCATGGATTCGAAGAACGCCCCGCTCCGTGAGTTCCTGGAGATCCCGTACGACCGTCTCGAAGAGCTGAACCTCGAATCCAAGGCGCACCAGGAGAGCTGGACGCCCATGGAGAAGATCGAGAAGGAGCGGCGGGCCTACCTCGAGAGCGAGAAGCGGATCAAGGCCGTCACCGTGGCCTTCACCGACCTCGAGGGCCGGCTGCACATGCTGGACTACGACAAGAAGTTCCTCCTCGGCGCCGACCAGCTCACCTTCGACGGCTCGTCGATCCGCGGCTTCTCGCGCATCGCCGAGAGCGACCTGATCCTCGGCATCGACTGGCGGGCCTTCTACTGGATGCCGTCGGACATCTTCGGGCCCGGCAAGGTGCTCGTGTTCGGCATGGTCCTCGACCAGCACGGCCAGCCCTACGAGGCCGACTTCCGCGGCCGCCTCATGCGCCTGACCGAGGCGATGTACCGCAAGGACGGCACCGTGGCGAACGTCTCGGCCGAGATCGAGGGCTTCATCTTCAAGGGGGCCGACGCCGAGCGGAAGTACTACCGCCAGCACGAGTTCGACCTCGTCAGCACCGGCGGCTACTACAACAGCCTGCCCCAGGATCCCCTGCGCCGCTTCATCGACACCTCGGCCGAGGTGCAGCGGGCCATGGGCTTCGAGAACGAGAAGGACCACCCCGAGGTCGGCCCGTCCCAGTTCGAGATGAACTTCAAGTACTCCGGCGCCCTGGTCTGCGCCGACCACATCCAGCTCTACAAGCTGCTCTGCCGGCAGGTGGCCCAGTCCATGGACATGACGGCCAGCTTCCTGCCCAAGCCCGTCACCGGCATCAACGGCAGCGGCATGCACACCAACATGAGCCTCGCGCGGAACGGCGAGAACCTGTTCTACGACGAGAAGGGCCCGGACAGGATGTCGCAGCTCGGCCAGGACTTCATCCGGCGCATCCTGCACTCGGCCGAGGACCTCTGCCTGATCCTCAACGCCAGCGTGAACGCCTACCGCCGCCTGGACCCGAACTACGAGGCGCCGAACGAGATCGCCGCCTCGCCGACCGACCGCAGCAGCATGATCCGCATCCCCCTGGCGGGCAAGGCGGGCAAGCGCATCGAGGTGCGTTCGGTGGGGCCGGACTCGAACCCCTACATGCTGATCTACGCGCTGCTGCGCACCGGCATGGAAGGCCCGGAGCCCGACCCGAACGCCCCGAAGCCCAAGCGGATCCGCAAGCGTCTGCTCCCGGGCAACATCTACGACGCCATGGGCCTCCACCGGCGCAGCGCCTGGGTGCGGGAACTCCTCGGCGACGACTCCCACGTCAAGTACCACGACCTGAAGCGGGCCTGCGCGCACCGCTGCCCGCGGGCTCTCGGCGACCGCATCAAGCGGGCGGAAATCATGTTCCACCACGAGGTGACCAACCAGATGCTGTGGAGCATGTTCTAGGCGCCGCGGATTCCCCCCCGCTGACGTCCGGCCGGCGGCCCCCAGGGGCCGCCGGTTTCTTTTCGGGCCGTCCCTCGTCCCACCCGCCCAGTGGGAGTTCCGGCCCGCCAACCTCCTGCAACACAAGAGATTGTCGCGTAGCGACCGATAAGGAATCCCGCAACTATTCCTAAAGAGAACGGCTTCTCACCCGAAGCTAGGGACGGAACCATGGAACCGGCGCACAGCCGGATTGCGCGCCAAGAGGGAGGACTCCGCGTCATGTCGATCAAACTCAAGATGATCCTGGGAATTGCCACGATGGCCGTGCTCTGCCTCGGCGTCGGGCCCGTTTCGATCCAGGTCTCGCAGACCAAGGCCCTGAACGGGGACCTGGCCCAGACCAACCACGTGGCGGAGATGATCAAGTCGCGTGAGATCGATCATCTGAAATGGGTGACGGCGCTCGAGGAGTTCGTGATGAACAACGAGCGCGAGTTGCACCTGCACCGGGACCACCGGACGTGCGAGCTGGGCAAGGTGCTGTACGGCCCCGAACTGGGCGAGATCAGCCGGCTGATGCCGGAAGTCGGGGGCGCCCTCGAGGCCCTCAAGCCCGCCCACGAAGCCATGCACGGCTCGGCCACGACCATCGACGACCAGTGGCGCCGGATCCACCCCGGCCTCGAGACGACGCTGCTGGCGCGGCTCAACGACCACCACCGCTGGGCCGAGACGCTGGCCGAGGAGCTCATGGCCCACGAGGACCTGCAGGTGGAATCCGACCCGTCGGCCTGCGCCTTCGGCAAGTGGCTGCTGAGCGACGAGGTGACGCGGATGCGCGCGGAGTGGCCGGAGTTCGCGAATGGGCTCGTCCCCATCGTCGCCAAGCACAAGACGCTGCACGGCCTGGTGAACGACATCGACCTGGCCGTCGGCGACGACACGCGCGCCGGCATCTACGCCCTGCAGGTCCGGCCGGTCCTCCATGACCTCGAGCAGGGCATGCTGGGGCTCATCGACCTCGAGGAAGCGAACGTGCGGGCCCAGGACCACGCGCACCGGGTCCTGGACGAGGTGACCAAGCCGAGCATCGAGGAGATCGAGGCGCACATCGCCACCGCCCTCGGCGGCCTGAACGCCAGCCGGGACACGCTCGAGATGAAGGTGGCCGCGGCCGACCGCCGGCGGACCGTCTACACCATCATCGGCTCCCTGGTGGCCCTGGCCATCGGTGGCCTGTTCGCCTGGTACAACATCCGCTCGGTCACCGGCCCGGTGGCCCGCACCGTCGCGTTCACCCGGGCCTTCGGGGCCGGCGACCTGAGCCAGCGCCTGAACCTCGCCTCGAACGACGAACTGGGCGAGATGACCCGGGCCCTCGACCGCATGGCCGACAACCTCGAGGCCAAGGCCGATCTGGCCCGCCGGATCGCCGACGGCGACCTGACCCAGGAAGTCGTCCCCAGCTCCGAGCACGACACCCTCGGCCAGGCCCTGCGCGACATGAGCGTGAGCCTGCGCGAGGTCGTGGCCCAGGCCATGAAGGCGGTCAGCGAGGTGAGCGAGGGCGCCGACCAGCTGTCGGCCTCGAGCCAGAGCCTGGCCCAGGGCGCCACCGAGCAGGCCGCCAGCCTGCAGGAGACCCACGCCTCGGTCACCGAGATCCGCGACCAGGCGCGCGAGAGCGCCGGCCTGGCCAAGACCTCGGCCGCGGCGGCGACGGAGGCCGCGGACGCCGCGTCGCGCAGCTCCGACCACATGAACGAGATGGTCCGCGCCATGCACGAGATCAGCCAGTCCAGCGCCGAGATCGGCAAGATCATCAAGGTCATCGACGACATCGCCTTCCAGACCAACCTGCTCGCCCTGAACGCGGCGGTCGAGGCCGCCCGGGCCGGCAAGCACGGCAA
Organism: bacterium; assembly: GCA_020440705.1. Taxonomy (NCBI): domain Bacteria; species bacterium. Next base: position 23,742 of record JAGRNP010000038.1, read on the forward strand.
GGGATTCGCCGTGGTGGCCGAAGAGGTGCGCACCCTGGCGCAGCGCAGCGCCAAGGCGGCCCGCGAGACGGCCGAGCTCATCGAAGGCTCCAGCGACCGTGTCGAGCGCGGCAGCGAGGTCGCGAGCCTGACCTCGACGGCCCTCGAGCAGGTGGTGGCGACGATCGGCGAGATCACCGGCAGCATCCGGACCATCGCCGACACGAGCGAGCAGCAGAGCAGCGCCGTCGACCAGATCACCCTGGCCCTCGAGCAGATCGACGTGGCGACCCAGTCGTCGACGGCGAACGCCGAGGAGACGGCCTCGGTGTCGGAAGAGCTCTCGGCCCAGACGAACCTGTTGGCCTCCCTGATGGGCCACTTCCGGATCGGCCACGCCCCGGTCGCCATGGCGCCGTCCGCGGGCATCCATCTCGAGGAGAAGGAGGAAACCTTCGACACGCCCGAGCTCGTCGCCGACCACGTCGGCTGGTAGCGGCCCCGGGAATCGCCGGAGTCGAGGCGGGTGGCGGTCGTCGGGAACGCACCGTGACCGGCAGCAGCGACAGCACCTGGGGCAGCGCCCCGGTCGTCGGCGACGACTGGGGCGCCGCCGCGCCCGAGATCACCTACCGCGTGCGGGTGGGACCGGAGCGCATCGCGGTCCTGCTCGACTGCCCCGACCCCCACGCCGACCTGGACGGCTGGGCCGAGCGCATCCACGCCGACCTGATCGATCTGGACCTGCCCGAGTACCCCGATCCGCCGACGATCCGGCACCTGCTGGCCGACTCGTGCCTGCCCGGCGACGACCTGGCCGCCCACCCCCTGGTCATGGGCCGCGCCCCCGTGCCGAGCATGAACGCGCATCTGGCCTGGACCCACGACTACTTCGCCACCGGCTGGCTCATCGACGAGCAGTCCGACCGCATCGACTACCGCGAGAAGGTCGAGCGCTGCAGCGTGCACCGCAACGAACTGCTGCTGCGTCTGCACCACGCCACCGAGGGCGAGCCGGGGCTCGACGTCTTCCTCAACGCGCTCCCGGTCGACAAGCCCGAGAAGGTGCGGGTGCGCTGCGGCAAGGGGGTGCGCGAGGTCGCCGAGGAGAACTCGACCGCCTACTACGCCGCCATCGACGGCCGCCTGCGCTTCGTCGACGACACCGTCACGGTCGACGAGGTCTACCACGTCAAGGGCGACGTGGACCTCGCCACCGGCAACATCCACCACGCGGGGTCCGTGACGGTGGAGGGAGACATCCGCGACGGGGCGCTCGTCGAGGCCGACGGCGACGTGGTCGTCAAGGGGATGATCGAGAAGGCCACCGTCGTCTGCGGCGGCAGCCTCACCGTCGCGGGCGGGATCCTCGGCGACCCCGGACGCAAGGTGCGGGTGACCGGCGACCTCGAGGCGCGCTACATCAACAAGGCCGACGTGAAGGTGCAGGGCGAGATCCGCGTCACGCGCCAGATCCTGCAGTCCCAGGTGCGGGCCCTCGGACGCATCCTCGTGCCCACCGGCCGGGCGGCCGGCGGCCTGATCAGCGCCCTCGCCGGAATCGAGATCGGCACCGCCGGGGCGCCGGGCGCGACCCACACCGAGTTCGAGGCCGGCATCGACTTCCAGCTCCAGGACCAGATGGCCATCTACTACCGCAAGATCGAGAAGCTCGAGGAGACGCTGGTGCCCATCGAGTCCGAGGTGCGCCATGCCACGGCCGATCCGGTGCGGGCCGAGGCGCCGGAGTTCCGCGGCATCGTCGAGTCGCTGACGGCCCAGCGCATGATGATCCAGGAATCGATCTCCGAGCAGTACATGCACCTGGACACCCTGCAGCAGATCTCCGCCGAACGCGCCCGCTTCCACGTCGTGATCTTCGAGGCCGTGTGGTCGGGCACGAGCTTCCGGCTGGGCGAGGCGCGGGTCGACGTGAAGAAGTCCATCGAGAAACCGCGCATCGCGGTGCGCCGCGAGGACCGCGCGCGCGTCGTGCCCCTCGGGGTGGCCAACCTGCCCCACGGCGTGAAGCTCCCGCCGGGCGTGACGCTGCCGGGCGAGATCCCCGTCGAATAGCCTGCCCCGCCCGTCGTCTAGACCAGCTCCGGCACCGCCGTCATCGCGGCGATGAACTCCTCGTAGTCGGACGCTCCGCGCGACCGGGGCGCGTGCTCGAAGATCGTCTTCTGCCATCCGAAGGCCTCGGCCAGCTCGACGTTGACGCGGATCGGACGGCACAGGCGCGGGCCGAAGTGGGCGCGCAGCTGCATCAGGGTCTCGGCCGAGGTGCGGGTGCGCTGGTCGTGGAAGGTCGGCAGCACCCGGCTGAGGTGCAGCCCGGGGTTGTGCGCCGCGACGCGCTCCACGTGGCGCACGAAGTCGAGCACGCCAGCCAGGGCCGCCGGCGCCAGGGCCACCGGGGCCACCACCTCGTCGGCGCAGGCCAGCACGTTCACGGCCACGGCGTCGACGCCGGGCGCGGCATCGATGACCACGGCGTCGTAGCGGTCGGCGACGGGCGCGAGGGCATCGGCGAGGGCACGGTGGCCGTCGCGTTCCCGGCGGGCGATGGCCAGGGCGGCATGGGTCAGGTGATGGTCGCTGGCCACGAGATCGAGGCCCGTCCGCGCCCGGGTCACGGCCTCGAGCACGCCCGCCTCGCCCAGCAGCACCTCGTTCAGGCTGAGGTCGTAGTCGACGCCGAGGGCCTTGGCGCACTGGCCCTGGGTGTCGGCGTCGACCAGCAGGACGCGTTCGCCCGCCAGGGCGAGACCGTGGGACAGGTTGACGGCGGTCGTGGTCTTGCCCACGCCGCCCTTGGTCATGGCGATGGCGATGATGCGCATGATGTCTCCTCGTTCCGGATCGATTCCCGGCCGGCGGGTCGTTCCGCGGCCTTCGGCTCGGCCTGCCAGAAGGGGGCCACGGATGCCAACCCGCTGCGGCCCAAAAGGCTGCCCCGGTCCGCAAACGACCTCCCTGTTGCGGCCGATTGCAGGACGCCCGGGAGGCCGGGCCTCGTGCCCGGACTCCGTATTCGTATCCATTCTTGATACATTTAGTAAAGATTCCGAAATTTCATATCTGACTCGATCACTTGAACTTAAGTTGTCAAATAAATAACTTGCGCTTTGGTCCAGGGCGGATCTTTTTGACGCTACAAGTAAGTTTTGTCGCGCCAAAAAAGGAGATCCTGCCATGCCTCTCGCTCGCATCGCCGCCCTGGTCGTGGCGCTCGCCATCGCGGTTCCGGCCCTGGCCCAGGACCCGGTGTCCGGCCTCCACCTCTCGGGCTACGCGGACCTGCTCTACGCCCGCTTCGACTACGGCCCCGACCAGAAGAGCGGCGAGAACGGCTCCCCGCCGGACGACCGCGCCATCATGGATCTGCAGCGGTTCGTGCTCGGCGTGGGCTACGAGTTCGACCCCACCCTCGTCTTCGCGGCCGAGATCGAGATCGAACACGGCGGCACGGGGGGCGCCCTGGAACTCGAGTATGAGGAATTCGGGGAGTACGAGCAGGAGATCGAGAAGGGCGGAGAGGTCGTCCTCGAGCAGCTCCACCTGACGAAGACCTTCTCCGACGCCTTCGCCCTGCGCGTCGGGCACGGCATCGTCCCGGTCGGCCTGATCAACCTGGCCCACCTGCCCACGAGCCATTTCGGCACGGTGCGGCCCGAGGCCGAGTCGACCTTGGTGCCGGTGACCTGGCACGAGACCGGCGTGACCGCCTTCGGCGACCTGGGCGACTTCAGCTGGCAGGCCCAGCTGATCAACGGCCTGGACTCGACGGGATTCAGTTCGAAGTTCTGGGTCCGGGACGGGCACCAGACCCGATTCGAGCAGGTGCGCGCCACGGACATGGCCGTGGTCGGCCGTGTGCAGTGGAACGGGGTGCGCGGGCTCAAGGTGGGCGTCTCGGCCTACCGGGGCGGCACGACCGGCAACCGGCCCAAGGACGACATGCCCGGCGTCGACGGCACCCTGACCCTTGTCGGGGCCGACCTCCGCTGGGCCCGCGGGCCGTGGCGTCTGCGCGCCTCCTGGCTCGGCGGACATCTCGACGACGCGGCCGAGATCTCGGCCAAGAACAGCCGGCTGTCGACCAACCTGGGCGTCGCCCGGAGCCCGGTCGCGACGGAGGCCCGCGCCTGGGGCGCCGAACTCGGCTGCGACGTGATGCCGCTCTTCGACCCGGACGCCCGCACCGCCCTGTTCCCCTTCGTGCGCTGCGAGCAGGTCGACACCATGCACGGCACCACCGGCGGCATCTTCGCCGACCCCCGTTTCGACCGCACGATCCTCACCTGCGGCCTGAACTGGTTCCCCCGGCCCTCGGTGGCCGTCAAGGCCGACTTCGCGGTGCGCTCCCTCGGCGCCGAACGCTACCGCGACGAGAAGACGTACGGCGCCTCGCTCGGACTCGTGTTCTGAACCACCCCCACCCGGAGGATAGATGATGCTGAACCGATTCGGACTCCTGCTCCTGCTGCTGCTGGCCCTCGGGGTCGCCGGCTGCTCGGATGACGACGACCCCGTCGCCGTCGCCGAGGCCTACGATTTCACGACGATCCTCGCCGACTACACTGATGGGGTCGTGATCGCCACCTACGCCGCCATGAAGGACGCCTGCGGGGACCTCGCCACGGCCTGCGCCGGGCTGGCCGCCGCGCCGGACCAGCCCGGCGTGGACGCGGCCGCCGCCGCGTGGGTCGCCGCCCGCGCGCCGTGGGAGGCCAGCGAGGCCTTCCTCTTCGGTCCGGCGGCGAGCATGAACCTGGATCCGGCCCTGGACAGTTGGCCCGTCGACCGGCAGCAGCTGGACGACGTGCTCGCCAGCAGTTTCGACCTGACGCCCGCCTTCGTGGCCGAGGGTCTCGGCCCCGCCCTGCGCGGCTACCACACGGTGGAGTACCTGCTCTTCCGGGACGGCCAGCCTCGTCCCGTCGGTGACTTCACCGCCCGGGAGCTGGCGTACGTGGCGGCGGCGGCGGCGGTGCTCGCCGACGACGCGACCACCCTCTGGGCCGCCTGGGCCGAAGGCATCGACGGCGGTTCGGCCTACGGCGACGTCTTCCGCGGCGCCGGCGGGCCGGGCAGCGGATACCCGACCCAGGCCGCGGCGGTCCAGGAGATGCTCGAGGGCATGATCGCCATCTGCGACGAGGTGGCCAACGGCAAGATCGCCGACCCCTACGACGAGAACGACACGTCGCTGGTCGAGTCCCAGTTCAGCTTCAACTCGCTGACCGATTTCGCCAACAACCTGCGCAGCGTGCGCAACGCCTACCTGGGCGAGCACCACCTCGCGGCCAGCGACGGCGAGGGCCTGACCGACTACGTCGCGACCGCCGACGCCGCGCTGGACCTGCGCCTGCAGGCCGAGCTCGACGCGGCGATCGCGGCGATCGGCGCGATCCCGGCGCCGTTCCGCGACAACCTCGCGGCCGCGGCGCAGATCGAGGCGGCCCAGGCGGCGATCCAGACGGTCATGACGACGCTCGCGGCCGACGTGACGCCGTTGGTCCTCCGGTGAGACGAGG
>JAGRNP010000039.1:0-20056 GCA_020440705.1 bacterium
GCCCAGCCGAAACCGGACCTTGAAAGCCCGCGCCCTGGCAGGTATTTTCCCCTTGCATGGCGGTCGGGGCTTCCCTAGATAGGCGCGGATCGGCGGGCCCGCCCGTCCGGTCACCGGTGGGGCCATAGCTCAGCTGGGAGAGCGCTTGACTGGCAGTCAAGAGGTCAGGGGTTCGATCCCCCTTGGCTCCACCACCTCAACCTCTCTATATGAAGAGCTTCCGCCATGCGGAAGTTTTTTTATTCCCGGGGACCCCCTCCGGCTCCCGGTCGATTCGCCGCCGTTCTTGAACGTGAATTCTCACCCCGGGTGTGGTATCGTCGGGCGGTTCCCTGAACACCGCCCCGCGCACAGAGGGGGTCGCAACGTGCGCCGCTCCATCCCGATCTCCGTCCTCCTGGCCGTGCTCGTCGCGTCCACCGCCGCCGCCCAGTCCCGCTACCTGCCTGAGAACCGCAGCGGTTACGGCGTGGCGGGACAGTTCCAGTTCAACGACCTGCAGAGCGTGATCGGGATCGACCTGGGCATGTCGCTGCGCGGGCGCTTCGACGCCTCGCTGGCCCTGGGCTGGGTCGACCTGGATCGCGCGGTGATCGGGACGGGGGGCGGGGGCTTCGCCGTTTCACCGGCGATCCGCTACACCTTCCTGCGGCCGACGCAGACCGGGGGGCTGGGGGTCGAACTCGACGCCCGCTACGAGCGCGGCAGCTACACCAGCGACCCTCTCGACGCGATCAGTCGCCGGGTCGTGGCGACCCACACCAGCGCCGGGGTCACCGCTTTCTGGCGGATCCATTCCAGCGCGAAATTCAACCTCTACCCGTCGGTGGGGGTCAGTTGGGTGCGCAGCGAACTGACGCTGGGCGGCGACGACCTCTTCGGGCCCGAGGAGAACTTCGCCTGGGAATTCGGTCTGGCCTTCCTGGCCGACCGCCGCGTCGTCATCGCGCCGGCGGTGGTGCTGATCGACGGGGAGACGACCCAGGCCCTGCGCATCGGGCTGGTGCTGCCGGGCACGTAGGGGCCGGTCGTTGCAAACTGCACGACTCCGCTCAAGTGCCGCCGCGGGCGCCCGATAATCCCGGCATGACCAGGCCCCGTCGGGGGCCGCTGCCGGGAGTGGCCAGATGCTGCCGAACCAGAAACTCTGCGAATCCTATCTCGAACACCTGATCGACGTGGACGTCATCGACACGGCGGCGGCGCTGCACGCCCTCAACGAGCAGCGGGCCGCAACGCCCCAGATCGGGCGCCTGGCGCTCGAGCGGGGGATCCTGGACATGAAGCAGGTCTTCGCCGTGCTGCGGGTCCAGGCCGACAGCGGGCTGCGCTTCGGCGTGCAGGCCATCGAACTGGGCTTCATCGACAAGGATCAGCTCGACGAGCTGCTGGCCGCCCAGCAGGAGGCCCGGCCCGGCATCGGGGGCGTGCTCTACGATCTGGGCTACGTGCGCAAGGGCGTGCTCCAGAAGGAGCTGCGGAATTTCCTGCGCAAGGTCGAAGCCGTTCTGGTCTGAACGGTCGCCACCCGGCGACGGGAACGAAGGATCCCCTTGCCGGGGGATCCTTTTTTTGGTGGAATCCGCCCATGTCGCCGACTCCCGACCTCGAAAAACCACCGCCGCCGCCCCGGGAGGGCGGCTCCTGGCGCCTGTTCGCCGGGCCGGTGCTGGTGCTGGCGGCCCTGGTCCTGGCCGGGCGCTTCGCCGGCGCCCACTGGCCGGCCATCGAGTCGCGGCTGGACGCGTGGGGGCCGTGGGGCGGCGCGCTGTTCTGCGCGACGTGGGTGGTGCTGTCCAGCCTGTGTTTCCCGGTGAGCGTGTTCGGCTTCTCGGCGGGGGTGCTCTTCGGACTGGGCACCGGCGTGGCCCTGGTCCTGGTGAGCGCCAACGTGGCGGCGCTGCTCATGTTCGCTCTCGGCAGGGGACTGCTGCGCGGGCGCATCCTGGCCTTCGTGGCGACCCGCCCGCGGCTGGCGGCCATCGATCGCCTGGCCGGGGAGAAGGCCCTGCGCCTGAACGCCCTGACCCGCCTTTCGCCCTTGAACTACGGGCTGGCGTGCTACACACTTGCGGCTGGCCGATCGCGCCTGCGCGACTACCTCCTGGGCAACCTGGCGACCATTCCGAGCCTGGTGTTCCAGGTGTGGCTCGGCACCGTCGCGGTGCGGGCGGGCGCAGCGGACGATCCGGGGGCCACCCCCCGCAACATCGCCCTCCTCGTCGTGGGAATCGTCGTCGTCGCCGTGCTGGGCTGGCAGATCAGCCGCCTGGTCCGGCAGGCTCTGGCCGAGGAGGCCGGAGACGCGGCTGCGGACGATCCGGCGGCGCGTGGCGGCGGAGAGACATGACGACCGGGCGTGACGAGAACATCATCCCCTTCCCGCGGCAGGCCGGAGCGGCCTGGGCGCTCCAGATCCGGGTCGAGCTCATGCTGATGCCGTTCCCGGTCTGGCGCCGCCTGCTCGTACCTGCCGGCGCGACCTTCTGGGATCTCCACGTGGCCCTCCAGGACGCCATGGGCTGGGAGGACCGCCACCTGCACCTGTTCACCCTCGACGATCCGCGCAGCGGCCGGCGCCTGCGCTTCGGGGTTCCGGACGAGAGCGGCTTCCACGGGGCCCACGACATCATGCCGGGTTGGCTGCACACGGTGGCGCCGCATCTCCTGGTCGACGGGCATCCGGCCCTCTACAGCTACGACTTCGGCGACGACTGGCAGCACGAGGTGGTGCTCGAAGCCGTGCTGGAGGACGACGGGGGGCGTCTGCTGCCCTTGTGCCTGGCCGGCGCCGGGGCCTGCCCGCCCGAGGACAGCGGCGGACCGGCCATGTGCCAGGCCCTGCTGGACGGCGGTGCCGACGGCGGCTTCGACCCGGACGCCGTCGTGTTCGACAACCCGCGCCTGCGCTGGGAGCGGGCCTTCGGCAGGAGTTGAGACCCGTTGGAACTGGGCATCGCACTGGGAGCCGTCATCGTGATCGGGGCCGTCGGGGGGCTGGCCTGGCACCGGCGTCTGCAGGGACGCCTCGCGGCCCTGGAGGCGGAGCTCGCGGTGCAGACGGGCGAAGTCGCGGAGCTGAACCAGCGCATTCGCCGTGGGCTCGAGGGCATGGGGGCGGCCCTCTGGGAATGGCGCCTCACCGACGACACGATCCACCTTTCGGATCTCTTCCTGCAGATCACCGGCTACGGGCGCGAGGAGTTCGGCACCTCGGCGCGCCAGTTCTTCGCCTGCTTCCATCCCGACGAGCGCGACGAGGTGCGCGGCGAGCTCGACGACTACATGGCCCGCCGCACCGTCCACTGCAGCGCCGAGGTGCGCTTCCGCCGCAAGGACGGCCACTACGTCTGGATGCATCTGCGCGCGGTCGGCAGCTGGGACGCCGAGGGGCGGCCGCTGAGCCTCGTGGGCTCGTTCACCGACATCACGGCCAAGATGGAGGCCGAGGAGGAGCGCGACCGCCTCTTCAACCTCTCGACGGACATGCTCGCCGTCGGCGGCTTCGACGAGTATCTGCAGCAGATCAACCCGGCGTGGGTGCGGGTGCTCGGCTGGTCGCGCGACGAGCTGATGGGTTCGCCCCTGGTGGAGTTCATCCACGAGGACGATCGCGAGGGTCTGGAGGAGGCGTGGACGGTGCTCCGGCAGGGCACGCCGGTCGAAGGCCTGGAGAACCGCTTCCGCTGCCGCGACGGCTCGTTCCGCTGGCTCTCGTGGGGTTCGTTCCCCTATCCGGACCGACAGCTGGTCTTCTCCGTCGTCCGCGACATCACCTTGCAGAAACAGTCGGAGCACCAGCTGCTCGAATACCAGGACCGCCTGCGCTCGCTCACCAGCCAGCTCAGCCGGGTCGAGGACCGCCAGCGCCGCGAGCTGGCGTCGGCCATCCACGACGGCCTGGCCCAGCAGCTCTTCGGCATCCGCGCCCAGATGGTGCTGTTGAAGTATCCAGACAAGGTCCCCAACCTGCGCGACATCGTGATCCAGATCATCGACATCCTCGACGACACCATGGCCGAGGCGCGCAGCCTGAGCTTCGAGCTCTTCCCGCCGGTGCTGTACGAGGCCGGCCTCGAGGCGGCCCTGGTCTGGCTCTGCCACAACTTCGGCGAACGCACGGGCATCGTCTGCGCCTGCGCCCGCGAGGGGGAGGGCCCCGAGCTGCCCGAGGACATGCGGGCCATGGCGTACCAGTGCGTGCGCGAGCTGATGAACAACGTGAACAAGCACGCCCGGGCCGGCCGCATCGACGTGACGCTGAACTACGTCGACCGGTTCCTGACGATCCTGGTCGAGGACGACGGCGCGGGCTTCGACCCGAACCGTCAGGAGCGGCCGCAGGAGGCGGAGAGATCGACCAGCGGGTTCGGCCTGTTCAGCATCCGCGAGCGGCTGCGTTCCGTTTCCGGACGCATGCTCGTCGACTCGAAGCCGGGTCAGGGGGCCCGCATCTTCCTCAGCTTCCCGCAGCCGGGCGAAGGCATGTCCGATGAACCCGTCGCTGCCGAGCACTTCAATCCCAGGCCGCATTTCGGCGATGGGTGAGCTGTACGCCCTGGCCGCCGCCGTGGTCTGGAGCTGCGCGGTCATCCTCTTCCGGCGCTCGGGCGAGACGGTGGCGCCCCTGGCCATGAACCTGTTCCGCGTCGCCGTCTCCGGCGCCCTGTTCCTCGTGCTGCTGGCGGTCACCCGCCGGCCCCTGTGGGGGGTGGCCCCCCTGGGCGACTACCTCATCCTCATGGCCAGCGGCATCATCGCCATCGCCATCAGCGACACCCTCTTCCACATGGCCCTGAACCGGGTCGGGGCGGGCATCAACGCCATCATCGACACCCTCTACTCGCCCTTCGTCATGCTGTGCGCGTGGCTCATGCTGGGCGAGACGATCCGGCCGCTCCAGATGGGGGGCATGGTGCTGGTCATCAGCGCCGTGCTCGTGGCGAGCCGGGCCCGCCCGCCGGCCGGGGCTTCGCGACAGACCCTGGTCGCCGGCATGCTGTTCGGCGTGGGAGCCATGGCGACGATCGCCTTCGGCATCGTGCTCGCCAAGCCGGTGCTGCAGCGGTCGGACGTCGTCTGGGCCACCGCCGTGCGGCAGTTCGGCAGCCTGCTGGTCCTGGTGCCCGCGGCGCTCATCGATCCGCGCCGCAAACGCCTGTGGCGGGTCTTCCGACCGGGGCCGGAGTGGCGCTTCACCCTGCCGGGCACCCTGCTGGGCTCGTTCATCGCCCTGATGTTCTGGATCGCCGGCATGAAGCACACCACGGCGGGGGCCGCCGCGATCCTCAACCAGACGAGCACCCTGTTCATCATCGGCCTCGCGACGGTCTTTCTCGGCGAACCCTTCTCCTGGCGCCGGGGACTGGCCCTCGTGCTCGCTCTCGGGGGCATCCTGCTGGTCGTTTCACCCACCTTATTCTAGAGTCGACAAGAGCTTACAAAATCCTGCGGAATTTCTGGCCATTTACTGAAACACGTGTTATATAACGGGCGTAATGTCAGCCGGCCGCCGGATGCGCCGGCGGCTTCCCCCGAGGTGGAACATGGTCCGCAAACAGGTCTTTTCCCGCGAGGACGTCATCAGGGCCGGCAAGGCCGTGGTGGCCCGCGACGGCATGGGCGCCCTGAGCGCCCGGCGGGTCGCCGACGAACTCGGCGCGTCGACGGCTCCCGTGTACAGCAACTTCGCCAACATGGAGGAGCTCGGCATCGCGGTGCGGCGCGCCGTGACGGAGGAGATCTTCGAGTTCACCACGCGCCGCTTCACCGACGATCCGTTCCTGAACATGGGGGTGGGCGTGCTCGAATTCGCCCGGCAGCAGCCGGGCCTCTACAGCGCCGTGTTCATGCAGGAAGCCACCAAGTGCGAGGCCGGTCCGGAACTGATGGGGCGCCTGGCCGAGCGGATGGCCGGTCTCGCGGGACTGGGCGCGCTCAGCCCGGGCGAGCGGGCCCTGCTGCTGCAGCAGGTGGCCATCTTCACCCACGGCCTGGCCGTGCACATCGTGTCGGGTCTGGCCGAGGACATGTCGTTCGACGACCTGCTCGTGTTCCTCGCCGATGCCGGACGCGCCATGACCGACCGCGCCCTCTCGCGGCCCGCCCGCGAACCCGCCGCCGAAGCGCTCATGGAGCGCCTCGTCAACCGCCAGCAGAAAGAAGACGATCGTGACGAATAGGGAGATCGGGCGCCGCGCACGGCGCCTCGTGGCCGTCCTGGCGGCCGCGGCCCTGGCCCTCGGGGCCGGGTCCGCGGGGGCCCAGACGGACGGCGGGTCGGCGGGGGCCGATCCGGGGACACCGAAGTTCACGCGGGCCGAGCCCCTCGGACCGACCATCGCCGCCCGACCCGGCGCCCCGACCGCCCGCGACCTGGCCGGGTGCGTCGCCGAGGCCCTGGCGGCCAACGACCAGCTCGCGGCCGAGCGACTGCGACGGGCCGAACTGGACGGCCAGATGAAGCAGGCCCTGTCGACGGGGCTGCCGACTCTCGACCTCGTCGGCGACTGGACCCGCGGCCGCGATCCGAGCTTCGCCCTGAACCCGAACTTCGGGGGCGGCGGCGACGGCGGCCTGGGCACCGTGCCGGGAGCCGATCCCTGGTTCGACCAGTGGCTGGCCGGCTTCGGCTCGTTCATCCCGGCGCCGGGCGACATCGCCCCGCAGAGCTACTGGCGGGCCAACGCGAACCTGAACTGGACCATCAACCCGGTGCAGATCCTCGGCGCCGTGGGCGCCGCGAGGCTCGGCATCGACCAGCAGGCCCTGCAGGTCGAAGCCCTCGAGCAGGACACCGCCGACCGCACCCTGGCCGCCTACTACTCCATCGTCAAGGCGGCGGCCCGCATCCGGGCCGTCGAGGCCGAGCTGGCCAACCAGAGCGAGCTCGTGGAGATCATGAAGATGCGCTACGAGCTGGGCATGGCCACGCGTCTGGACACGCTGCAGGCGGCCGTGACGCGGGCCAACATCCTGCCGCGGCTGAGCATCGCCCAGGCCACCCTGCGCAACGAGGGCAGCCGCCTGAACGCCCTGATGGGCCGGCGGCCGGAGGAGCCGCTGACCATCGCCAACGCCTTCGACGTCGAGACCACGCCCATCGTCGACGGGACGGCGCTGCAGCTCGCCCAGCAGCGCCCCGATCTCGCCGCCGACGGGCTCTTCATCGACATCCTGCACAAGGACCGGCAGGCCACCATCGCCGACAACCGGCCCTACGTGACCATCTTCGGTTCCTACGGCTACATCGGCACCGAGGTGGACAACGTCTTCGACGAGGGGCACGACAGCTGGACCGTCTCGGCGGCGCTGAACGTCCCGATCTTCGACGGCCTGAACACGAGCGGGCGCGTGGCCGAGTCCAACGCGCGGATCCGGCGGGCCGAGGTGCAGCTCACCGGCCGGCGCCGGGAGGTGCAGGTCGAGGTGCTGGAGATCCTGGCCAACCTGCGCATGGCGCGCCAGGTGCTCGCGGCGGTGCGGCTGAACCGGGACCGCAGCGAGGAGGTGCTCGAGGAGAACCTCCTGATGCTGCAGCTCGGCAAGGCCAACTACCTGGACGTGCTCGTCTCGGAATCGAACCGGGCCGAGGCCCACAGCAACGTCATCGACGCCACGTACGAGGTGCTCGTGCTCACGTCGAACCTGAAACGCGCCGTCGGCTACAGCCCGCTGCTGCCGCTGTCGGCGATTCCGAATCTTACGGGGGAGGGTTCCCGATGAAGGTCCTGATGTTCCGCCGCGCGGCGCTGCTGCTGCCGGCCCTCCTGTGGCTCCTGTCCGCGGCCGGTTGCGAGAAGCCGGCGCCCGCGGAGGCGAGCCGCGAGGTTCCGCGCAACGTGCGCGTGCTGGCGATCTCGCAGGAGACGATCAACGAGTACTTCGAGATCAGCGGGCCGGTGCTGCCGGTCGAGGGCGCCGACCTGAGCGCCCAGGAGAACGGTCCGGTGGTGGCCCTGCCCGTGGCCAAGGGCGACGCGGTGGCGGCCGGGCAGGTCATCGTCGAGCAGGAGCGCAAGATCCTCGCGGCCGAGAAGGACGCCGCCGCCGCGGCGCTGGCCACGCAGGCCTACAACGTGGACAAGGTGCGCCAGCTCTTCGCGGCCGGCAAGGTGAGCCGCATCGAGCTGCTCACGGCCGAGAGCCAGCACGCCGAGGCCGCCAGCCGCGCCGCGGTGGCCTCCGAGCGCTACCATCGGGCCGGCATCAGCGCGCCCTTCGCCGGGGTGGTCGTCGACCGCTACGTCGAGCTCGGCCAGATGGTCATGGCCGGCATGCCGGTCGTCCGCGTCATCGACCCCTACACGCTGAAGCTCGAAGCCTACCTCACCGAGGAGCAGGTGCGCTGGGTGCGCGAGGGCGACGGCGCCTCGGTGCTGCTGGGCCGCGAACCGGAGCCGGTTTCCGGCGCGGTGTCGTGGGTCGGCTTCGAGGCCGACCGCCGCACCGGCAAGTTCAAGGTCGAGATCCACATCCCCAATCCCGGGCTGACCCTGCGCAGCGGCGTGATCGGCCGCGCGCGGCTGGACAAGAGCGTTTCGCGCGACGTTATCGCGATCCCGCGCGACGCCGTCGTGATGTCGCAGGGCGCGCCTTCCGCCTATGTGGTGGTCGACGACCGGGCCCAGCGGCGCGAGCTCGAACTGGGCGCCTCCCAGGGCCTGATGGTCGTCGTGGACGCGGGCCTGGCCCTCGGCGACCGGCTGGTGGTGCGGGGGCAGCGCGAGCTGCGCGACGGCAGCCTCGTGGCGGTGACCGAGACCGCGGCGCGGGCCGACGGCTCGCTCGACGCCGACCCGGTCAAGGTGACGGGGGCGGAGATCGGGACGCGCGTGCCGGGCGCCGGCAACGCGGCTCCGGTCGAGCCGGAGGGCGGCCGATGAAGCTCACGAACGGCGCCATCAGGCGCTATCCGATGATCTTCGCCTTCATGTTCATCATCGTGATCCTGGGGACGAAGAGCTACCTCACGCTCCCGCGCGAGTCGTCGCCCGACGTGAAGATCCCCTTCGTGATGGTGCTCGCGCCCTACGCGGGGACCAGCCCGGAGGACATGGAGAGCCTCGTCACGCGCAAGCTCGAGCAGCAGCTCAAGGGCGTGGAGGACCTCAAGGAGATGACCAGCTCGTCGTCGTACGGCATGTCGGTCATCACCATGGAGTTCGAATCGCGGGTCGACATGAGCGACGCCCTGCAGTCGGTGCGCGACCGGGTCGAACTGGCCAAGCCCGACCTGCCCGAGGACCCGCGCAACGACCTCGTGGTGCAGGAGATCAGCAGCTCCGATGCGTTCCCCGTGATGCAGGTGAACCTCTACGGGGACATCGACCTGTTCCGGCTGAAGAAGGCGGGCGAGGATCTCCAGGAGGAGCTCGAGCAGATCAAGGGCGTCCTCGGCGTCGACCTCGTCGGCGGCATCGAGAACGAGGTGCAGGTCGAGGTCGACCCCGAGAAGCTGGCCTACTACGACCTGGGTCTCGTCGACGTGCAGGACGCCATCGCCCTGCAGAACATGACCATCCCGGGCGGCAAGCTCGGGCTCGGCGTTTACGACTACCAGGTGCGCGTGCCGGGCGAGGTGGAGGCCGTGGAGCAGATCCTCGACTTCATCCTGAACCCGGGGATCGAACCGCCGGTCTACGTGCGCGACGTGGCGAGCGTCAGGTTCGGCATCAAGGACCGCGAGACGATCAGCCGGGTGAACGGCCGCGACGCCGTGACGCTGGTGGTCAAGAAGCGGAGCGGCGAGAACCTGATCACCATCGCCGAGGAGGTGAAGGCGACCCTCGCGCGGCTCGGCCCCACCTTCCCGAGCGGCACCGAGGTCTCGATCGTCGCCGACCAGTCCCTGCAGATCAAGCGCATGGTCCGCGAGCTGGAGAACAACATCCTCAGCGGCCTGGTGCTCGTCGTGGTCGTGCTGCTGGCGTTCTTCGGCGTGCGCAACGCGCTCTTCGTGGGCATCGCCATCCCGTTCTCCATGCTGATCACGTTCGTCGTGCTCTCGCTGCTGGGCATCACCCTGAACATGGTGGTGCTGTTCAGCCTGATCCTCGCCCTGGGCATGCTGGTCGACAACGCCATCGTGATCGTGGAGAACATCTACCGGCACCGCGGCAAGGGGAAGGACAACATCGAGGCCTCGGAGGTGGGCACCGGCCAGGTGGCGGGCGCCGTGATCGCCTCGACCCTGACCACGGTGTGCGCCTTCGGCCCGGTCGTGTTCTGGCCCGGGATCATGGGCGAGTTCATGAAGTACCTGCCCATCACCGTCATCATCACCCTGCTGGCCTCGCTGCTGGTGGCCCTGATCTTCAATCCGGTGCTCTGCTCGCGGTTCATGGGCGTGCCGCGCACCGAGGCCGACAGCCGCCTCGTGGGCGACCGGCTCATCGCCTTCGGCCTGCGCACCTACGAGCCGGTGCTGCGCTGGTCGCTGGACCACCGCCTGCTGGTCATGGTCGGCATGAACGTGCTCTTCGTGGTGATGTTCGTGGCCTTCGGGCGCTTCAATGCCGGCGTGGAGCTCTTTCCGGACATCGAGCCCCAGTACGCCAACGTGAACATCGACGCCCCGAGCGGCACGCGCATCGAGCAGACCGACGCCTACGCCGCCGAGATCGAGCAGTACGTGAAGGACCTGCCCGACCTCGTGGCGTACAACACGTCGGTGGGCACGCCCATCGATCCCCAGACCGCCGGCGGGACCCTGCCTTCCCACCAGGGGACCATCACCATGGAGTTCCCCGAGATGGCCGAGCGGACGACCTCGTCGCGGAAGTCGCTCGAGGACCTGCGCGGCAAGCTGAAGGACTTCACCGGCGCCAACCTGACGGTGGTGAAGATGGAGGAGGGCCCGCCGACCGGGAAGCCCGTCAACATCGAGATCTCCGGCGACGATTTCGACACCCTCGGCGAGATCGCCGGCGAGGTGCGTGAGCGGGTCCGGAACCTGGCCGGGCTGGTGGACATCACCGACAACTACGACCACGCCCTGCCGGAGCTGATGGTCGTGCCGGACATCGACAAGGCCGGACGCTTCGGGCTGCGCACCTTCGACATCGCGGGCACCGTGCGCACGGCGCTGCACGGCAGCGAGACGGCCAAGTACCGGGTGGGCGAGGACGAGTACGACATCGTCGTGCGCTACGACCAGCCCTTCCGCGGGAAGGTCGAGGATCTCGAGAACACCACGGTGTTCTACGAGGGCCAGAACATCCCCATTTCGGCCTTCGCCAGCGTGGAGTTCGGCACGGGGCTGGCCGCGGTGTACCGCATCGACGCCCGGCGGGTGGTGACGGTGAGCGCCGACGTGGCCGACGGCTACAACGGCAACGCCCTCCTCGCCGAGGTGCAGAGCGAACTCGCGGACATGGATCTGCCCGCGGGCTACACCCTGGACTACACCGGCGAGAGCGAGGACCAGGAGGAGGCCTCGAGCTTCCTGAGCAACGCCTTCCTCGTGGCGGTGCTGCTCATCTTCGTGGTGCTCGTCAGCCAGTTCAGTTCGGTGACGGTGCCGGCGGTGATCCTCTCGAGCGTGGTGCTCTCGCTGATCGGCGTCTTCGGGGGCCTCATGTTCACCCAGACTCCGTTCGGGATCATCATGACCGGTGTCGGCGTCATCTCCCTCGCGGGCATCGTCGTCAACAACGCCATCGTGCTGCTGGACTACATCATCCAGCTCCAGAACCGGGGCATCGCGGAGAAGGAGGCCATCATCCGGGCCGGCACCACGCGGTTCCGCCCGGTGATCCTGACGGCGGTGACGACGATTCTCGGCCTGATCCCCCTGACGACCGGCCTGAGCGTCGATTTCGAGTCGCTGTTCAGCGGCGATTTCGGGCGGGTCGTGGTCATCGGCGGCGAGTCGAGCCAGTGGTGGGGGCCCATGGGCGTCGCCGTCATCTGGGGCCTGGCCGTGGCCACCTTCCTGACCCTGGTCGTGGTGCCCGTCATGTACGCGACGCTGGGCCCGCTGAAGCGGTTCCTGCATCGGGTCCTCGTCGGCTGGTGGCGACCGGCGAGCTGAGACGCGGGGGTCGGGTAAGGGGAAACCGGGGAAGGCCGACGCCTTCCCCGGTTCTTCGGGGGAGCGGGAGGTCCCGCCCACGCTCCCCGCGGCGGTCTAGTCCATCTTGTCCAGCAGGGGGTCCTTCTTGTACCCCAGCGCCTGCCAGTCCAGGCGGCCGCCCTCGCTGTGGCAGTCGAGGCACTGCAAGGCCTTCGCCGCCGGGCGCACCTCGTGGAAGAGGCCCATGTAGCGCTTGGAGTTCACCCACTCGTACTCGACGTGCTCGACGCCGTAGGCGGCGTGGGCGCCCTCCTGCACGGCCTTCTCGATGTCCCCGTCCACGAAGAACTCGTCCACGGCCAGGGGGATCAGCCAGCCCTTCTCCTTCCACAGGGGCAGCACGCCCTCGTGGAGCTTGAAGGCGTTGATCTTGGCCTTCTTGTCCTTCCGCGAGCCCTGGGGCGCCATGATGGTGATGGTGCCGTCGTCGTTGTAGCGGACCTCTTCGCCCATCTTCATCAGCTGGGTGTGGCCGTTGTACCAGGCGTACACCGGCGTCACGTCCTTCCCGAAGGTGATGGTGGCGGAGAACTTGTTGGCGATCTCGTGGTGCTTCGGCGTGGACCAGTCGCGGCGCATGTCCGTCTGGTCCTCCTTGGCGAACTCCGTGATGTGGCACACGGTGCAGTTCACGCGGTCGGTGTGGAAGTCGAGGGCCTTCTTGCCGTGCGGCTTCTCGTCGTGGCAGCTGGTGCAGAAGAGCGGGTTCTCGGGGCTGTCGGTGCCCGAGAGGTCGCTGCCGCGGCCGCGCACGCGGTGGTCGTCGCCGGCGTGGCAGTCGACGCACTGCATGTTGTTGCCCGCGGTGGCCATGTGCACGTCGAAGTCCGGCTCGCAGTCGGCGAGCTCGTACTCGATGTCGCCGCGCTTGAAGTTGGGGCCGCCGCCGGCGCCGCTGTGGCAGCGCAGGCACATGTCCCGCTCGGGCAGGGTGATGCGCTTGGCGACCGAATCCATGCCCTTCTGGTTCTTCCACAGGATCGGCTTCCACTCCCAGGCCCCGGTCTCGTCCTGGTAGAGGTCGCGCCGGTACCCCTTGGCGTGGCAGATCAGGCAGTCGATGTTCTCGAGCTGCTCGCGGGAAAGCTGCGCGGAAGGCTGCTTGCCGAGACCCGCGTGGCACTTCGAACAGCCCTGCGCGATGATCTTGCCCTCGACGTTCACGGCGTTGCCGATCCAGCTCGCGAGGGGATTCGTGCAGAAGTCGTTCATGGTGTTCATCTTGCCGAGCATCTCGCCGTCGGCGTTGGTGATGTTCGGCGATTGCCCCTGCCACTGGTAGTGCTGGCTGTGGAAGAAGCTGGTGGCCTCCGCCTCATGGCACTCCAGGCAGGTTCCCGTGCCCTCGTAGTGCTCGAAGTAGTCGTCCTGGTGGCTGTAGGTCCGCTTCGGCGCCTTGTCCGCGGCGGTGGCCGGGAGAACCCCGGCCACCGTCAGCGTCGCGGCGAACACCAGCACCATCAGGATGGTCGTGGTCTTCCGCATCGGATCGCTCCTTTAGAATCGGGCGCTGAAGCCCAGCGAGAGCTTGTGCGCCGTCTTGTAGGTCGGGAAGCCGAGGATCTGGGCCGTCTCCAGGTCCTTCGGGGCGCCGAGGTGCCAGCCCGAGCCCGAGTAGTCGTAGTCGTAGGTGATGTAGGCCAGCTTCACGACGAACTTGCGCGTGATGCGGTGGGTGACGTAGCCCTCCCACACGGTGCCGCGGGTGTTCGTCTTGGGCGCGATGAGGTCGTCCTGGGCGGGGGCGAAGTTGAACCAGTACTGGCTCCCGTGATTCCACTCGAGGCCGACCTTGGTCTTGTCCTTGTTGAAGTTGTAGCGGGCGCCCAGATAGTACATGGATCCCGTCTGCTCCTCCGCGACCTGGAACGGGTCGGTGAAGAAGCCGCCGAAGGGCGTGGTGGTGGCCGGATCGTCGGGGCGGCTCTTGGACCAGCTGCCGGTGACGAACCAGTCGAAGTCGCCGTTCTTGCCCGCGACCAGGAGGCTGGCCAGGTCGAAGTCGCCCAGGTTCACCGAGGGCGAGTAGCGGGTGACGATGGGGCCGGGCATGGCCTGGCCGGTGACCGGGTTGTTCGGCATGATCACGAAGCCGTTGAACCCGTCGGTCAGGTTGAAGGCGCGCGCGATCGTGGTCTGGACGTGCAGTTCGGGCGTGTCCCAGGCATCGATGTTGAAGCCGAAGAACGAGGCGTCCTTGAGCACGTTGTCGAGGTTCTGGCCGAGGGTGCCGTTGCCGTACTGGCTCTCGTAGCCCAGGCCGTAGCAGGCGCGCAGGGCCGTCTTGTCGCCGAAGTGGTAGCCGAAGGTGGCGCCGTCGAACTGCATGTCGATGATGGTGCCCATGGGGGTACCCGCGCGGCTCTCGTCGTGACGGTAGTGCAGCGGGGGACCACCGGTGCTCGGCCGGCGACCGAGGCTGAGATACATGGGCTGGCCGGCGATGTTGTTCCAGTTGAAGTAGGCGCGGTCGACCTTCAGGGTCGCGTCGCCCGGGACGCCGGGCCAGTTGGCGTCGAAGCTCATGCTCGAGGGGGTGCCGTTGAACATCCCGACCTGGGTCGAGCTGCCCCAGGGCTTGTACATGCTGAGCCGCGCGGCGAACGACACGTCCTTGGAGACCTCGGCGTCGAGGTTCAGGCGGAGCCGGGTCGTGTAGAGGATGTCGTTGTCGATCTTCTGGGCCGGGATCAGGCCGGTGGCCTGGGCCATGGCCATCTGGGCCTGGCCCTGCAGGGCGGCCCAGTCGGCGGCGGTCATCGTGGCCGGGTTCATGCCCATGGCGACGGCCATGGCGCCGAGCATGTCGCCCATGGCGGTCGGGATCTGGGCGAAGTCGACGTTGCCCAGGAACTGCTGGTAGGCGACGTAGTTGTTCGGATCGGCGATGAAGTTGTTCACCAGCGTGGTGTTGATGGAGCCGTCGGGATTCATGGGCAGGGCCATGGGATCCATGGGGCCGGTGGCGTTGCCGAAGTAGTAGAACATGCTGTTGAGCATGAGCTCCTGCACGGCGAGGCCGTTGTAGTACTCGGCGGTCTCGCCGGTGATGTTGTGGGCCTCGACGCGCACGTCGCCCGACCACAGGATCTTGCTCTTGTTGGACTTCAGCTCGAGCTGCTGGAGCCGCTTCTTCAGGTCCTTGATCTCGTCGTTGACGTCCTTGGCGAAGACGGGGCCGACGGCCAGCGACAGCGCCGCGGCGAAGGCGAGAATGGTGAGCAGAGTCTTCTTCATGTGACCCCTCCGGGGTTCTCATGGTGATGGGTGGGGCGGGCCGCCGGCGCGGCCCGCCTGCGCAAACGGGATCAACCGCAGGTCATCGGCTGTTCGGAATCGGCGGCGTGGTCGACGCAGAACTCATGGACCTTCTCCAGGACGTCGCCCTGGATGACGTCGGTGACCTTCCTGGTGTCGTCCTTGGGGCAGGCGACGTCCTGGTGGGTCTCGACGAAGGTGTCCTGGAAGAACTCGTCCCACTGCTCCATGATCAGGGACATGGGGGTGTACTCGTCGGCCGGACCGTCGGCGCCGTGGCAGGCCTTGCACACGTTCCGGTAGATCTCGATGCCTTCCATCTCGGCCAGCGGCTTCATCTCGGCGGTGGCCTCGGCCTTCTCCTCGGCGAGGACGGCACCCGCCGCCAGCACGACGACGAGCAGCAGGGCGCAGGTGAGCAGCTTCTTCATGGGGACCTCCGTGCCGGCTTTCCGGCCTGGTTGGTGGAGGCAGGGCCTCCGGGGTGGCGAAGCGGTGATTGAGAAATCTATCAATCAATCTAAAGCGAAACTGGTAGCCTGTTAGCATTTTGTCAAGCAATTGGTGAGTGGATTCTCAAAACCACTCAACTTTCTTTTCCGCAACAAGTTGATTGTTCGTATCAAGATGGCGAAAACCCTTCTGCTGGCGTCAATTCGACTCACAGGGATGGTGCGGCACTCCGGAATCACGGGGACCGATTCAAGTTTTTCCGGGGTTCTGCCGATCCTGAAGGGGCAACCAGGACGCCCAGCGGAAGGACACCCCATGATCAACGCCATCCATTCGGCCCTGCAGGGGCTGCAGGCCAACCAGCAGAAGCTGGCCGGGCACGCCGACCGCATCAGCCGCTGGGGGACCCAGGACCTCGCCGCCACGGCGCCCGCCGACCGGATCGACCTGACCACCGAGATGGTGGGGGTGCTCCAGTCCCGGCGCGGATTCGAGGCCAACCTGCCGGTGATCCGGGCGGCCGACGAGATGCTCGGGTCGCTCCTCGACGTCCTGGCCTGATCTCCGATTCCGCTTGAGCCGATCTCTCCGCTCGCGCAATCTGCGGGGACGAGGCAACCTGCCGGTCGCCTCGTCCGTCCGTGGTGGCGATGCCGGCCCGTCGGGCCGGCCGGTGGTTCGAGCGAGCGGAGGAGTGAGGCATGGGTTCGCTGATGAGGACGATCGTGGGCAGCATGGTGGGCGTGCTGCTGGTGCTGGCCCTCGGGGCCGGCGTGACCGCGTGGAAGCTGGATGACAAGGAAGGCATCGCGAAGCGGTCCTGGCTCCACATCGACCTGTACGGCGACCTGCCGGCCTACGACCCGCCGGCCGGCCTGACCGGCGCCCTCGGCGGGGGCGGCCAGACCCTGCAGGACATCCTGACCGGCCTGCAGATGGCGGCCGTCGACGAGCGGATCGCCGGCGTCGTGCTGCAGCTCTCGGCGAGCCACGGCGCGGGCGCCGCCAAGCTGCAGGAGATCCGCCAGGGCGTCCAGGGCGTGCGCGCGGCCGGCAAACCGGTCCTGGCCTATGCCGACGCCATCGACCTTTCGGTGCTGTTCGCGGCGGCGGCGTGCGACTCCTTCTACTGCCCGCCGGCGGCCTACGTCCAGGTGCTCGGTCTCGATCGCGCCGTACCCCATGTCAAGACCGCGCTGGCGAAGCTGGGCATCGAGCCCCAGCTGAGCGTAATCCGCGACTACAAGTCGGCGGCCCAGCTGGTGACCCGCACCGACCTGACTCCCGAGGCCCGCCGCAACGCCGAAGCCCTGCTCGGCGATCGCTACGCGGTGATGCGGGCGGCCATCGCCGCCGGCCGCCGGGTGGACGAGGACACGGTCGAGGGCTGGCTCGAACAGGCGCTCTTCACGGCCCCCGAGGCCCGCGCCGCCGGGCTGGTCGACGGGCTCCTCTACTGGGACGAACTGACCCCGCGATTCACGGCCGACGCGAAGAAGGGGCCCCGGCTCGTCACCCTCGCGCGCTACGCCGACGAGGATCCCGACGACCTGGATCTCGGCGGCAGGAAGAAGATCGCCGTGATCCACGCCCAGGGAAACATCGGCGGCCGGGAGAACGGGATCAATCCGCTGCTGGGCCTGATGATGGGACACGAGTCGATCACCCGCGAACTCGAACGGGCGCGGCGCGACGAAGACGTGGTGGCCATCGTCCTGCGCGTGGACAGCGGGGGCGGCGAGAGCCTGGCCAGTGACCTGATGGGCCACAAGGTCGAGCAGGTGGCGCGCGAGAAGCCGGTCGTGGTGTCGATGGTCGACGTGGCGGCGTCCGGCGGCTACATGATGAGCTACCGGGCGAGCCGCATCCTGGCCGACCCGCTGACGGTGACCGGCTCGATCGGCTCGATCTCCGGGAAGTTCGACATGTCGGGTTTCAATGCCAAGATCGGGCTGAACTACTCCCACGTCTCGGTGGGGCCGAACGCGACGTTCCTCGACGACAACCGTCCCTTCACCCCCGACGAGTTCGCCCGCTTCGACGCCAACCATCAGGCCGACTTCCAGCTCTGGATCGAGGGCGTCGCCCGCGCCCGGGGCCTGAGCGTGGCCGACGTCGAGGGGCTGGCCATGGGCCGCGTGTTCTCCGGCGGGCAGGCGGTGGCGAACGGCCTGGTCGACGAGCTGGGCGGGCTGCCCGAGGCGGTGGCGGCGGCGCGGCGGCTGGCCGGCGTGGCGGAGAAGGAACGCACCGGCCTGTGGCATCTGCCCGAGAAGCAGGGGCTGCTCGGATCGCTGCTCGGAGGCGACGAGGAAGTGGGTGCGGCCGCGCGCTGGATGCTGTACCGTGCGGTGCGTCAGGATCTGCGCCAGGTGCGGGAGAGTCTCGCCGGCCCGACCTGGCACGCCATCGATCCCGTCTACGTCGACCAGCCCTGAGGAGAACCGGCCCATGCGCCACATCCTGTGCGAGGACCACGGTTTCGGCCGTCTGACACCGGTGGCCGACAGCGTGCCCACCTGGGAGATCCGTTGCGGGATGTTCAACCTGCGTGAGCGCGTCGAACTGGCCACCGGCCACGGCGCGGGTGCGTTCCTGTGCCGGGCGCTGCTGGCGCCGCTGGTGACCGCGCCGGGCTGGGCACCGCTGGCGGACGAGCCGTCCGATCGCACCATGTGGTGGAGCGGCCGCCTCGCGCCGGACGTCGCCCTGGTGCGGCGCCTGGCCGCGCAGGGCGACCGGGACTGGATCTGGCGCGACGCCCAAGGCCTGCTGGCCGCCGCCCTGCCCGCGGCGCTCGGAGCGGAACTGGCGGCCTCCTGGCGGGCGTGGGAAGCGGATGCCTGGAGCGGGGCGGTCTGGGAACTGCCCGCGGCGGTGGCGAACCTGCCGGGCCCGCCGGATGCGCCGGCGGCCGCACCCCTGGACTGGATCTGGAACCTGGTGCCGGCCACCGCGGCGGCTGTGACGGGAGACCTGGCCGCCGTCGGTCCGGCGGCCCATGCCCGGCACCCCTTCGGCATCATCGGCGAGCCCGCCGGGGCCTGGACCCAGGCGTCGGGTCTGACCCGGGACACGCCCGCCGGGGTGCACGTGCGGGGGGACCACGGCCTGTGGCTGGGGAGCGGCGGCGTCGAACTGGCGCCGGGGACCCACGTGGACACCCGGAACGGACCGGTCGTTCTGGACAGCGGCGTGCGGGTGGGGCCGCACGTGGCCCTCGAAGGACCGCTCTACGTGGGGCGGGAGTCCCGCATCAAGGCCGGCGCGACCGTGTACGGCGAGTCGAGCTTCGGGGTCGGGAACCGTCTGGCCGGCGAGATCGGCGAGAGCACCTTCGGCGACTTCGCCAACAAGCAGCACGACGGCTTCATCGGCCATGCCGTGCTCGGCTCGTGGGTGAATCTGGGCGCCATGACCACCTGCAGTGACCTGAAGAACAACTACGGCGAAGTCCGGGTCGATCTGGGCGATGGACTGTGCGACACCGGCGAGCGCTTCGTGGGCCTGCTCATGGGCGACCATGCGAAGACGGCCATCGGGACCCTGTTCAACACGGGCACCGTGGTCGGCTTCGCCACCAACATCTTCG
Organism: bacterium; assembly: GCA_020440705.1. Taxonomy (NCBI): domain Bacteria; species bacterium. Next base: position 19,380 of record JAGRNP010000039.1, read on the forward strand.
GCGGCGGCATGCCGCCCAAGCACGTTCCGGCCTTCCGCTGGGGCGGGGCGGCCGGATGTCCGCCGTATGCGGCCGAGCGGGCCGCGGCCACGGGGGAGATCGTCCTCGGGCGTCGCTCCTGCCGCTGGACCCCGGACCACGCCCGCCTCTTCGCGTTCCTCGCCGCCCGGGCCGGGGCCTAGCCCGGTCGGAGACGCCGGATGTCCGATCCTGCCCGGCGGGCTTTCTGCACGGTCCAACGGGGCCGATGATGTCCAATTGCCTCGCAGGGTGCCTCGACGTTCCCTGACGGGGGGCAAGCGAGCGCCGTCCGTCCCGGGGCCAACTACCACGCCGACAACACTTTGACTAGTCGAACGAGTGGATCTCGCCGGTCGCGTCGCCCTTGGCACGCCGGTTGCCTCTGCCGAATACAATGTTTCCTGTGCTGTTCGGGATTGGCCCGCCAGGTTCTACGCTCTCCGTGTTGTAGACTCTTGGATCGCGGTCACCCGGCAAGTCGCGGGAAACATTTTTTGTTGTGCCGTCGAAAATGTGTATGGCGCGGGTGTTGCCCTGACCGCACATGAACCCGACGCCGACCACAGCCGAATCCTGGTCCCCTCCGTTCTGCCCCAATCCCAACTGCCTCCACCACAACAGATTCGACGAGCCTTGGACCTACCACAGGATCGGCG